>PNMN01000038.1 GCA_013823655.1 Comamonadaceae bacterium
CGAGCGGTGCGGCGTTCACCACTGCCCATAGTCTTTGCCTTCTTGCTGCGCGCCGCTGTGCAGGTCCCAGACCCCGCTGCTGAGGGCGCCGCCCTCGGCCTCGCCCGCCGGGCTGTCGGTGGGCGGAGCGAGCAGCACCCAGCTGTCGCGGCGCTCGGTGATCGGGTCCAGCGGCAGGCTGCGCAGGTAGCGCCGGTCCACCAGCTCCTGCAGGCTGCCGGGGTAGCGGTCGTGGTCGCCGTGGAACTTGTCGATGGCATCGCGGGTGACGGCCAGCGTCTCGCGCAGCGCCGCCTCGCGCGAGCGCTCCAGGTGCGTGAAGTAGCTGGGCGTGACGATGGTCAGCAGCGTGGCCACGATGGCCATGACCACCATCAGCTCGATCAGGGTGAAACCCCATGCGCGTCGGCTCATGTTCACCATTCCCGGTACGGCTGGCCGTTCAGGCCGACCCGTTCCGAACGCGAATAGACGTCGAACACGTCGTCGCCTTCGAGCGGCGCATCGGGCGGGCTGCTGTAGCTGCGCTGGCCCCAGGTCTCGGCCGCGCTGAGGTGGCGCTCGGGGTTGAACGGGTCGCGCGGCAGGCGGCGCAGAAAATAGATCTTCACCGCCTCCGGGCTTTTGGCGTTCGCGACGCCCTCCTCCAGTTCTTCCAGCCGCTGCGGGTAGCCGTTGCCGTCGGCCCGCTGCTGGATGCGGCCTTCGTCGTGGGCGAGTTTGTAGGCGTCCAGCGCACCGCGGATCTGGCGCAGCGCGCTGCGCAGTTCGGCCTCTTTGACGCGCTGCATGTTGAGCTGCGCCAGCGGCACCGCCACGCTGGCCAGCACCCCGACGATGGCCACCGTGACGACCAGTTCGATGAGGGTGAAGCCACGCTGGCGTTGGCGGTTCATGTTCACTGGACGGGCTGGGCCGGTGGGGCCGGTGGGGTCGGTGCTGCGCTGCCAGGCAGTGGCGCGACCGGGGTCAGTGTGACGCTGGAGGCCGCTGCCGGTGTGGCGGCTTTGCCGGGCGCGGCGGCCTCGGTGGCCGGGCCGGCAGCGGGGGCCGCGCCATCGGCGCCCGGCGTTTCCTCGTTCGCCTCGGACGCTTCATCGGGCCGCTCCGCTGGCGCTCTGGCGGCCGGGGAGCGCGCGCCCGCAGTGGCCGCGCCTGCGCCACCCCGGCTGTTCATCGACAGCCCGCGCGCTGCCGTGCGCGGCAGCAGCAGCGGGGCGGCCCCCACGTCGGCCTCGGAGCCGGCCGGTTCGCTCAGGTTGTCGGGGAACGGGATGTTGCGCAGGATGCGCGGGGTGATCAGCAGCACGATTTCGGTCTTGCCGCCGCTGTCGCGCTGGCTGGAGAACAGGCGCCCGAGCACCGGAATGTCGCCCAGGCCGGGCAGGCGGTTGGCGCTGCTGCGCTCTTCGTCGCTGATCAGGCCGGCCAGCACCTGGGTTTCGCCGTCGCGCAGGCGCAGCACCGTGGACGCGCTGCGGGTGCCGATCTGGTAGGCCAGGGAACTGGCCGGGCCAGGCACTTCGCGGCTGACCGAGCTGACTTCGAGGCTGACTTTGATCGCCACCGCGTCGTCCAGCGAGATGTTGGGCTCGACGTCGAGCTTGAGACCGACGTCGAGGTAGGACACCGAGGCCGAGACACCGACGTTGGCGGTGGAGGTGGTGGTGAACACCGGCAGCTTGTCGCCGATGTGGATGCGGGCCTTTTCGCGGTTTTTGACGCGGATGCGCGGATTGGCCAGGGTATTGCCTTCGCCGGCCTGGCTGCGCAGGTTCAGCGTGACCGCCGGGTTGGCGATGAAGGAGGTCAGGCCCAGGCGGTTGCGCAGGTCGATGAAGCCCTCGGAGATCGAGCCGCCGGGCACGGTGTTGGTCTGCGTGACGCCGTTGTTGACGATGGTGCTGGTGAGGTCGTTTTGCAGGCGGCCATAACCGATCTGGTCGGGAAAGCGCAGGCCCAGTTCGAGCAGGCGGCTGCGGGTGATCTCCAGCACCTCGACGTCGAGCATGACCTCGGGATCGGCCATGTCGAGCGACTCGATCAGCCGTTCGGCCAGCTTCACGGCGTTGGGCGTGTCTTTGAGGATCAGCAGGTTGAGCTTTTCGTCGATGAAGATGTCTTTCGACTTGACCAGGGTGCGGATCAGGGTCTGCGCCTGTTTCACGTCGGCGTTGGCCAGGTAGAAGCTGCGCGTGACCAGTTCCTGGTACTCGCGCGCCTTGGCCGGTGTGTCGGGGTAGATCAGCAGCGTGTTGTCGTTCAGCAGCTTGCGTTCGAGCTGGTTGGTGGTGAGGATCAGGCGCATCACCTCGTCCATGCTGGTGTCGCGCACGAAGATGGTGATGCGGGTGTCGGTGCGGGTGTCTTTGTCGAACACGAAGTTGACGCCCGCGATGCGGGCGATCAGGTCGAACACCTGGCGGATCGGCATGTCGCGAAAGTCCAGCGTGATCGGCTTGGACAGCGCGGCCGACAGGGCTTCGGGCGCTTTCGGCGCGGGCGGCGCTTCGGCGCGCAGGCGTTCGAGCAGGCGGCGCGCCTCGGGGTGCGAGGGCGCCTGGGCCAGCGCCTCGCGCAGCACGCGCTCGGCAGCGGCGCTGTCTTGGCGCTCGATCAGGCGCCGCGCCTCGGCCAGGCGGGTGGCCACGCGCTGCTCGTTGTCCAGCGCGATCAGCCCGTCGCGCACGCGGGGCTGGTTGGGGTCGATTTTCTGCGCCCGCTGGTAGATCGCTTTGGCCTGCTCGAAGCGCCCGGCCAGGCGTTCGGTTTCGGCCTGCGCCACCAGCTGCGCACTGACGAGGTCGCGCTGGCGAAAGTAGGCCGCGCGCACTGCCTGGTTGTTGGGCGCTTCGCGCACGCCGGCCTCCAGCCGCACGACGCTCTCTTCATGCCGCCCGGTGAGCATGAGGGCCTGGCTGTCCTGAATGGCCGGATGGCTGGCGCAGCCGCCCAGCAATGCCAGCAGGCTCGCGGTGGCCAGTCGGCCAGGGGTGAAGCGGGGTTTCACGGGTCGGTTCCAAACGGCAGACGTTGCGTCTGGTTGAGTGGCAGGTAGGTCAACTGCATCGCCTCGGCGGTGATGTCGTCAACCCGGTAGTTGGGCAGCTGGTCGCCCTTGCGCACCAGGCGCGGGTGCTGGTTGCCTTCGGTCAGGAACACGGCCACCGCGCCAGCCTCTTCCAGCCGACCGGCGTATTTGAAGGGCAGTGGCGGCGCTTCCAGCGGCTCTGACGCCGCCGGACTGGGCGCGACCGGCGGCGCGGCGGGCGGCGGCTGCCAGCTGCGCGGAGCAAACAGGTTGGCGCTGGCCTGCGCCATGCGCGAAGCCGCGCCAGGCGGGTTCGGCGGGTTCGGCCGCGCCGCAGCGTCGGCGGCGTGCGCCGCAGGCCGCTGCGGCGCGCGCGCCTGGGCCACGGGCGCGTCGTCGGCGGGCGCCTCCAGACCGGCGGCGTACCAGGTGGCCGCGAGGGTCAGCCCCAGCGCTGCGATGAGCCACAGGGATCGGGTGGCGGCCATCAGTCGGCCTTCAGGTAGAGCGTCCAGCGCACGCGCGCCTGGACCTTGGCATCGGCAGCGTTCTGGCGGCTCAGGCTCAGCTCTTCCAGCGCCAGCGCGGGCTGGGCGTTCATCACGTCGGCCAGCCAGTCGCGCAACTGCGGATACGGGCCGAGCACCGGCAGGGTGATCTGGTAGCGCTGGGCCAGCGCCGGTGAGGAGCCGCTCAGCCGGTATTCGCCACTGGCCAGGGTCAGCCCGTGCAGGGCCGCAGCACGGTGCATGTGCTCGACCGTGCTCAGGGCGGCCGGTGTTGCGCTCAGGTGCTGCTGCAACCGAGCCAGGCGCTCGGCGGCGTCCAGCTGCGGGTCTTTCGGTGCCGGGGCGGCGCGCTGCGCGGCCAGGCGGCTGCGCAGTTGCTGGGTCTCCTGGCGCTGGGCGTCGGCAGCCCAGTGCAGCAGGGGAGCGGCCAGCCCGATCAGGGCCAGCCCCAGCAGGCCCGGCCAGCCCAGGCGCCGGGCGGCAAAGCGCAGGCGGGTGATCAGCGGTCGCGGGCTCACTGGAATACCTCCGCCCTGCGGGCTGCGGTGCGAGCTGGCTTGGGGGCGGCCCGGCGCCGCGCTCATGGGCTCACCCGCCATTCCATGTCAACGGCAAAGCGCAGCACCTCGACCGCACCGTCGCGCCGGATTTCGTGCGACACCAGCAGCGCGCTGCGTGCGCTGGGCAGCGCGCGCAGGCGGGCGACGTAGTCCAGCGCATCCTGCATGTGGCGGGCTTCGCCGGTCAGGCGCAGGCCACGCCCCACGGGCTGCGCCTCCAGTCCGATCAGCGCCACCGGCGCGGCGCTGAGCGATTCCAGCTCGGACAGCCACCGGCCCCAGGGACGGTTGAGCGCCACCTCGATGAGCTGCCCGGCCTTGAGGGTGTCGGGCGCCACCGTGGGCGCGGCAGCGCGGGCGGGCCGCGCGCGCTGCGCCTGGCGCGTCTGGCGCTCGGCCTGCTCCTGGGCCGACTGCCGGTCGAGCTGGGCGCTGCGCCAGTCCAGCGCGGCCAGCCCCGCCACCAGCAGCCCGCTGGCCAGCAGCAACCAGGCCAGCGGGCCCGGGCCGCGGCGCGGCCGCACGAAGTCGATGTCCATGGCTGGCATGTTTCAGATCCCCCAGGCCATGCGGTCGGCGCCATCGACGCCACGCTGGCCGTTGCGTGGCGCCAGCCAGACCAGCGGCTCGACCAGCGGGCGCGAGGGCACACCGGTGCAGCCCGCCAGGTAGACCGGCAGCGCCTCGGCGGCGGCGTCGTGGCCGCTGGCCAGCCGCATCTGGGCCTGCAGGGCGGGCAGCACTTCGCGCCAGGCCGCTTCACCGCGCGGCGCCAGGCGCAGGGTGCGCAGGCCGCGCCATGCACCCTGGTGGCGCAGGCCCAGGGTGAAGGCGGTCGGCTCGATCACGCCGAACCAGCAGGCACCGCGTCCGATGCGCCCGCGCCAGTGGTCATGGGCGACGGAGAAGTAAGGGGCCAGCCCGCTCAGGCGCGCCTGTGTGTCGGGCTCCAGCGCGCGCAGGGCCTGCACCAGGGCCTGGTCGATCGCGCAGACCGGCAGTGGGTCGCCCACGCTGGGCTCGGCGTGCACGATTCGCCAGCCCTGCGCCTCGGGGCCGAAGGTGGCACGCATCTGCATCTGGGCATAGGCCTGCAACTGCTGCGGCTGCTGCAGGGCAGCCACCCAGTCGAGCAGCTTCCAGCGCACGAAGTGGCCCGACAGGCGCACCTGCACACGCACCGGCCCCGGTTTGTGCTGCCGCAGCCATTCGCCCAGAGCCTGCACCGCCGGCTGCCAGGCCGGGCCAGACGCCGCCGGGGCGCAGTCGATCACTTCGGCGCGCTGGGTGCGGGCACCCACGCGCTGCACGATCAGGCGGTCCTCCTGCAGGCCGACCTGCAACTCGGCGCGGTCAGCGAACCACACGGTTGAGCTCCTCCAGCGTGGTTTCGCCCCGGCGCACCAGCTCCAGGCCGCACTCCCGCAGCAAGCGCGTGCCTTTGCGGTGCGCCGCCTCCTTGATGCGGCGCACCGGTTCGCGGGTGACGATCAGTTCGCGCAGTTCGTCGTCGAGCAGCAGCACCTCGGCCACCGCTTTGCGGCCCTTGTAGCCCGAGCCCCGGCAGCTGGCGCAGCCACGGCCGGCGCGAAAGCGAAAGCCGCTGCTGTCGGTGATGCCGGATTCGGCCAGCAGGGCCGCGCCGGGTGCGTGGTCGACCGCGCAATCGGGGCAGTTCACGCGCACCAGGCGCTGTGCAACGATGCCGTTGAGCGCGGCCACCAGGCTGTAGGGGTCCACGCCCATGTGGGTGAAGCGGCCGAGCACGTCGAACACGTTGTTGGCGTGCACGGTGGTCAGCACCAGGTGGCCGGTGAGCGCGGCCTGCACCGCGATCTGCGCGGTCTCGCCGTCGCGGATTTCGCCGACCATGATCTTGTCCGGGTCGTGGCGCAGGATGGAGCGCAGGCCGCGCGCGAAGGTCAGGCCTTTTTTCTCGTTGACCGGGATCTGCAGCACGCCAGCCAGCTGGTATTCCACCGGGTCTTCGATGGTGATGATCTTGTCGTGGCCGCGGTTGATCTCGTTGATGGCGGCGTACAGCGTGGTGGTTTTTCCGCTGCCAGTGGGGCCGGTGGCCAGCAGCATGCCGTAGGGTTCCTGGCACAGCGCACGCAGCTGGCGCTTGGTGATGTCGTCAAAGCCCAGGGCTTCGAGCCGCAGGCCGGTCACCTGGTCGGCCAGGCGCTCTTTGTCGAGCACGCGCAGCACCGCGTCTTCGCCGTGGATGCTGGGCATGATGGAGACGCGGATGTCGATGTCGCGCCCGCGCGCATTGACTTTGAAGCGCCCGTCCTGCGGCACGCGGCGCTCGGCGATGTCGAGCTCGGCCATGACCTTGATGCGCGAGATCACCTGTTCGGCGTTCTCGGCACCGGCCATGCCGCCGACACTGGCCAGCACACCGTCGATGCGGTACTTGATGTACAGGCCGGTACCGACGCACTCCATGTGGATGTCGCTGGCCCCGGTCTTGAGCGCGTCGTACAGCGTGGAGTTGACGAAACGCACCACCGGGCTGGCGTCCTCGGCAATGCTGCGCAGCGAAATGTCTTCGCTGCCGCTGCCGCCGACGGCGGCCTGCGGCCCGGCCAGGGCATCGAGTGCGCGCTGGCTGTCTTCGTGGCGCGCCAGCAGGGCCTCGATGTCGGCACGCAGGGCCAGACAGGTCTTGGCCGGCTGGCGCACGCGCTCCTGCGCCCAGGCCGCCAGTGCGCTGTCAAAGGGGTCGGACACGACCAGCAGCAGCTCGCCGGGCAGGCCGAACTGGCCAGCCGGGTCGCGCATCAGCAGACACTCGTGCTGCAAGGCCTCGCCGTAGTGCAGCAACTCGAAGTCGGGCATGAGGGCATGCAGGGCGTCCATGCCGATCACGGGCAGGTGCGCGCTGGCCCCCAGGCGGTCCAGGAAGCCGGGGCCTTCCCCGGTGTTGTCCTGCAAGGCTTCGACCAGGCCCATGCCGCGCGCCTGTGCGGTGGCGCGGGCGCGCTGCAGCTCGCTCGCATCGAAGGGGCGCGCCACTGTGCGGGCCTGGTTCGCGGCGCTCACTGCACACTCTCCGCCAGCTGGAAGATGGGCAGGTACATCAGCACCACGATGGTCCCGATGACCAGACCCATGATGAGCATCAGCACGGGGCCCAGCAGCCGCGTGACCCAGTCGGCCCAGCGGGCGAGTTCTTCGTCGTGGAAGGCGGCGGCGCGCTCCATCATCTCGCCCATGCCACCGGTGCGCTCGCCCACGCGCAGCATGCGCGCCGAGACGGCGGTGCTCAAGCCGTGGGCATCAAAAGCCTGCGAGGTCGGCCTGCCTTCGCGGATCGCGGCGGTGGCCGCCAGCAGGCGCACTTGCAGCGCCGGCGACAGCAGGCCACCCACCATGTCCAGCGCCGGCACGATGGCGATGCCGCCACGCAGCAGCATGCCCAGCGTGCGGTACAGGCGCGCCAGCTGAAACACGCGCATGCGCTCGCCGACCGCCGGAATCCGCCACAGCCACTCGACGACGCGCTGGCCCAGCCAGCGCCCGCCACCCGAAACCAGCACCGCGCCCAGCAGCAGCAGCGCCGCCAGCAGCCACAGGCCGTGCTGCTCCACCGCCTGGCCCCACTGCAGCATCAGGCGCGACACCCAGGGCAACTGGTCGCCCATGTCTTCGTAGATGTGGGCAAAACGCGGCACCACGTAGCCCATGAGGAAAGCGATCACCAGCCCGCTCACGCCGATCAGCATGGCCGGGTAGATGGCCGCGCTGACCAGCTTGCCGCGCAGCGTTTCGAGCTGGTTGGCGTAGGCGATGTAGCGCGCCAGCGCCTCCGGCAGGCCGCTGGTGCGCTCGCTGGCACGCACCGTGGCCACGTACAGCGGCGCAAATGCGAGGGGCTGCGACTGCAGCGCCGACGAAAGCGTCTGCCCCTCGCGCAGACTCTGCAGCACGCGGTCGAGCACCAGGCGAACCGGTGCGCGCGGCTCCTTCTCCACCAGCGTCTCCACCGCCTCGACGATGCCCACACCGGAGTTCAGCAGCGCCAGCAGTTCCTGGCTGAACAGCAGCAAGGGAAAGCGCGCCGCGCCAGCGCGCCCCAGAGCGCGCTGGCGGCTGACCGAGATCACCGGATGCCCGTGCCCCTGCAATTGCCGACGCGCGTCATCGGCACTGGCGGCCTCCACCGTTTCGCTGGCCACGGCCAGGTCCGGCTGCAGGTACTTGACCAGGAATTGCATGCTCACCAGCTGACGATGTCCTGGTCTTCACCCGTGCCGCCGGGCTTGCCGTCTTTGCCCAGCGACAGCAGGTCGTACTCGCCGTGTTCACCCGGCGCCTTGTACACATAGGCCTGGCCCCACGGGTCCTGCGGCACGCCCTTCTTCAGGTAAGGGCCTTGCCAGCGGGTGCTGTCGCCGGGTTTTTCATTCAGCGCGGCCAGGCCTTCTTCGCTGCTCGGGTAGCGGCCCAGGTCCAGGCGGTACTGGTCCAGCGCCTTGCCCAGAGCGTCGATCTGCGCCCGCGCGGTCTTGACCTCGGACTTGCCGATCTGCGCAAAGAAGCGCGGCCCGACAAAACCCGCCAGCAGACCAATGATGACCATCACCACCAGCAGTTCCAGCAAGGTGAACCCGGCACCGCGCCGACGGCGGGCGGACAACAAAACGCTCATGGAAACAAACTCCGGAAGTACCCCGCCCACCAGGGGCAACGAGGCACGATGCTAAGAAGACTGTGTGAAGACCGGGTTACACCGGTTCCTCCAGATGCGCTCACCCCTCACTTTGTGCGGGCGATGGTCCGGAAGAACCATGGACAACCCGCTGCGGCGCACAAAACGGCAACAAACGCCACACGCCGGACCCCGCCTCAGCCGATCAGCGTGAGGCTGTAGCCACTGCCGCGCACGGTCCGAATGAGGCACGACATGCCACCGGGCTCCAGCGCATTGCGCAGCCGGCTGATGTGCACATCCACCGTGCGGTCGTTGCCGTCAAAGTCGGCACCCCACACGTGATGGATCAGCTGCGAGCGGCTGTACACCCGGTCCATGTGGGTGATGAGAAAGTGCAGCAGGCGGAATTCGGTGCTCCCCAGGGACACCTTGCGGCCATTGCAGAACACCGTGCGCGCGGACGGGTCGAGCACCAGGTCGCCCGCGCGCACCACACCGGCACTGACTTGCGGAATCCGCCGCCGCAGAATCACCGCCACGCGCGCCAGCAGCTCACGGGCAGAAAACGGTTTGGTGATGTAGTCGTCGGCCCCCACCTCCAGGCCGGCGATCTTGTCGCGCTCCGCATCACGGGCCGACAACAGAATGATGGGCACGTCGCGCGTGCGCGCCTCTGAACGCAGCAGGCGCGTGAACTCCAGACCCGTGATTCCCGGCAGCATCCAGTCCAGCAGCAGCAGGTCGGGCATCCAGTCCTTCAGCATCTGATGCGCCAGCTCGGCATCGGAGGCACAGCGAACCGAATGCCCTGCATGCATCAGGTTGACCGTGATCAGGTCCTGTATCGCCGGTTCGTCCTCAACAATCAGTATTTGTGCAGCCATGGCTTGATGTGGTCAGCGTCGGCGTGCAATAGCGCCTGCGCTGAGCCATCCTAGTTATTTGGGATGACGGTTTGATTGCACTCGTGCTTCGAATTGTTTAATTCCGGTCACATGTTTGACGCATTCGATTTTTAGACTGGCCGTCTTTCCTCCAAGCCTCAGGGAATTCTGTCCAGTCATGAACTCGCGCACTTCAAAACTCCTCCGGATCGGTCTGTCCCTGGGCCTGGCATTGCACGCGTTTGCGGCGGGCGCACAGTCGCTCACCGGCGCCGGCGCCAGCTTTCCCGCACCGGCCTATGCCAAGTGGGCCGAGGCCTACCACAAGCTGACCCAGACCCGGATCAACTACCAGGCCATCGGCTCCAGCGGCGGCATTCGGCAAATCGACGGCAAGACGGTGGACTTCGGCGCCACCGACGCACCGCTGAAAGACGACGAACTCGCCCGCAAGGCACAGATCCAGTTCCCCACCCTGATCGGTGGCGTGGTGCCCGTCGTCAACCTGCGCGGCATCGCCCCGGGCCAGTTGCGCCTGACCGGCCCCGTGCTGGCCGACATCTACCTGGGCAAGATCAATCGCTGGAGCGACCCGGCGATCCGGGCCCTCAACCCGCAGCTGCCCCTGCCCGACGCGATCATCACCCCGGTGTTCCGCACCGACGGCTCGGGCACCACCTTCATCTTCACCAACTACCTCAGCAAGGTGAGCCCGGACTGGAAGAGCAAAGTGGGCGAGAGCACCACCATCGGCTGGCCCACCGGCTCGGGCGGGCGCGGCAACATCGGTGTGGCCGCCCTGGTCTCCCGGGTGCAAAACGCCATTGGCTACGTCGAGTACGCCTACGTCAAACAGGGGCGCATGACCCATGCGCTGGTGCAGAACGCGGCGGGCGCCTGGCCGCACCCCAGCACCGAAGCCTTCAGCGCGGCCGCCAACGGCGTCGACTGGAGCGCATCGCACGCCCAGATGCTGACCAACGCCACCGCTGCGACAGCCTGGCCCATCACCGGCGCCACCTTCATCCTCATGCACACCCGGCCGGACAAGCCCGACAGCGCCGCACAGGCGCTGCGTTTCTTCCACTGGGCCCTGACCGAAGGCAGCGACATGGCGGTGTCACTGGGCTATGCCACCCTGCCCAAGCCGGTGCTCAGCGCCATCGAATCGACCTGGGCCAAAGTCCTCGGCCCCGACGGCAAGCCGCTGGCCTACAAGTAACCCGGCCGCCACCGCCCGCCGCCACCGACACCCTGCGTCCTTCTCTGCAGCCTTTCACGGCAGACCCTCACCATGATGCTCCGCTCCCCCACCTCCCCCACCTCCCGCACCTCCCGCGCCTCCCGCACCCTCTGCAACCGCCCTGCCTGCAGGGTCGTCCTGATCACCACGCTCGCCCTGAGCCTGCTCGGCTGCGCCAGCGAAGAAGGCGAAGCCACCGCCCCCACCCAGGTGGCGGCCAAGGTGGGTGGCAGCGAAATCTCGGTGCACCAGATCAACCAGGTGCTCGGTCGCACCCCGATGCGCGACAGCTCCAAAGAAACGCTGCAGGCCGCCAGCAATCAGATCCTGGAACGCCTGATCGACCAGCAACTGGCCGTGGACGCCGCCACCGAAGCCAAGCTGCACCGCAGCCCCGAGGTGGTCTCGGCGATTGAAGCGGCGCGCAACGAAGTGCTGGCCCGCGCCTATCTGCAGAAGATCACCGCCGCCACCGCCAAGGCCACGCCGGAAGAGATCAAGCAGTACTTCACCGAGAACCCCGCCCTGTTCGCCGAGCGCCGCGCCTTCAACCTGCAGGAAATCCGCATCGCCGACACCGGCAGCGCGCTGCCGGAGCTGCGCGCCCTGGCAGAGCAGGGGCGCCCGATCGAAGAAATGGCGGCCCTCCTGCGCGCCCGGCAGATCCCGTTCACCGGCGGCAGCGCCTCGCGCAGCGCCGAGCAGATTCCGCTGGAGCTGCTGCCCCGGCTGCACGCCCTCCAGGACGGCCAGAGCCTGATCATGGACAACGGCCAGAGCGCCACGCTGATCCGCATCGCCAGTTCGCAACGGCTGCCGGTGAGCGAAGAACAGGCCCGCGCCGGCATCGAACAGTTCCTGAACAACCGCCGCGCCACCGAGGCCGTCACACAAGAAATCAAGCGCCTGCGTGAGGCCCACCCGGTCGCCTACATGGGCGAATTCGGCAAGCCTGCAGCGGCGCCCGGCGCCGGCGCACCGGCGTCCAGCCTGACCCAAGGCACACCCACCGCTGCGACGCCCACTGCAGCGCCCACTGCGGCGCCCGCTGCGACCGCCACAACCGCCGATCAATCCGCCATCGAACGCGGGCTGCAGGGCCTGAAATGAGCACCACCTTGCTGCTCCGCCAGCAGCGGTTCCGGCGCAACCTCATGACCACCCTCACCACCCAGGTACTGCGCATGCGCCTGGCCACCACCAGCCTGTCGGCGCTGCTTGCGTTGCTGGGCGGGCTGCTGCTTTTGCCCTCAGCCGCGTTCGCGCAATCCAGCAATCCCGCCAACGATTACCTCCTGGCGGCGGGTGACGCCATTCGGGTGCAGGTGTTCCAGAACCCCGACCTCACCCTGGACACACGCATCACCGAAAGCGGCGTCATCAGCTACCCGCTGATTGGCGCGGTGCGCCTGGGTGGTCTGAGCGTCTCGGCGGCCGAACTGAAAATTGCGGATGCCCTGCGCCTGGGCGGGTTCCTGGTCAAGCCTCAGGTCACGATCCAGCTGACGCAGCTGCGCGGCAGCCAGGTGTCTGTCCTCGGCCAGGTCGGTCGCCCCGGCCGCTTCGTGCTGGAAACCGCCAACACCCGTCTGAGCGACATGCTGGCCACCGCCGGTGGCACCACCCCGAACGGCGAAGACGTGGTCATCATCACCGGCACGCGCGCGGGCAAGCCGTTTCGCAAGACGGTGGACCTGCCCGCCATGTTCCAAACCGCCAGCCCGGTCGACGACATCGTGCTCCAGGGCGGCGACGTCATCTTTGTCGCCCGCGCACCCATGTTCTACATCTACGGCGAAACCAACCGCCCCGGCGCCTTCCGCATCGAGCGCGGCATGACCATCATGCAGGCCCTGGCCACCGGTGGCGGCCCCACCGTGCGCGGCTCGCAGGACCGCCTGGTGCTGCACCGCCGCCAGGCCGACAACAGCATCGTTGAAACGAAACCCGCGCTGACCGATCCTGTGCAAGCCGACGATGTGATCTACGTTCGCGCCAGCCTCTTCTGACCGACCCGCCCAGCGCCATGACACCCACCCAGTTCTTCCTCATCCTGCGCGCCCGCTGGTGGGTTGCCGTCCTCGTCTTTCTGGTCACCGTGGGCAGCACCGCCGTCTTCACCCTCTCGCAGCCCAAGAAGTACACCGCTTCTGCGGCCGTGGTGGTGGACGTCAAGTCGCCCGACCCCGTCACCGGCATGATGCTGACCGGCATGATGGCGCCCGGCTACATGGCCACCCAGGTCGACATCATCAACAGCGACCGCGTTGCCAAGACGGTGGTGAGCACCTTCGGCCTGGACCGCAACCCCAACGTGCGCGCCCAGTGGCAGCAAGCCACCGAAGGCAAGGGCACGCCGCTGGACTGGCTGGCCGGCACCCTGCGCAGGGAACTGGATGTGGTGCCCTCGCGCGAGAGCAACGTCATCAACATCGGATTCACCGGCTCCGACCCGGCCTTTGCCGCCGCCATTGCCAACGCCTTTGCCCGCGCCTACATCGACGTCAATCTGGAACTGCGCGTCAACCCCGCGCGGGAATACGCCAAGTTCTTCGAGGACCAGACCAAGTCCGCCCGCGAACGGCTGGAAGCCGCGCGCAAGGCCTTGTCGGACTATCAACAGACCAACCGCATCACCGCTGCCGACGAGCGGCTGGACCACGAAACCACCCGGCTGAACGAAATCAGCAGCCAGCTCACGCAAATCCAGGCCCAGACCACCGACAGCCAGAGCAAGCGCGACCGCGGCGCCAACAGCGACACGGTGGCCGAAGTCATCCAGAACCCGGTCATCAACGGCCTGAAGGCCGACATCGCCCGCCTGGAAGGCAATCTCAAAGAAATCGGCACCAACTTTGGCCAGAACCACCCGCAGATGCTGAGCATGCGCTCCGAAATCGACACCCTGCGCGCCCAGCTGGCCAGCGAAACGCGCAAGATCACCAGCTCCATCGACACCACCTACGAAGTCAGCCGCCAGCGCGAAGGCCAGCTGCGCGCCGCCCTGGCGGCGCAGAAAGACCGCGTGCTGCTGCTCAACCGCCAGCGCGACGAAATCCAGCTCCTGCGCAGCGAACTCGATTCGGCCCAGCGCCAGTTTGAAATGGTCAGCGCCCGCGCGTCGCAAACCAACATCGAGAGCCAGACCAACCAGACCAACATCTCCCTGCTCAACCCGGCCACAGCCCCCATCGAACCCTCAAGCCCGCAGGTGATCTTCAACCTCCTTGCCAGCGTATTCCTCGGCACCTTGCTGGGCTTGGCCCTGGTGCTGATGCTGGAGCTGATCAACCGCCGCATCCGCTCCACCGAAGACCTGGTCGATCTGCCCAACCTGCCCCTGCTGGGTCAACTCAGTTCTGCCAGGCGCGCCATCAAGCTCGTCGGCGCCGGAGCCCGCGCATGAACCTCAAAGAACCCGTCAACACCCGCGGCAGCATCGGCGACATCCTGGTCGCGCGCGGGCAGCTGCAACCGGCCGACATTCCCCGCGTCATTGAACGCCAGAAAGCCCAGCGCGAGCCCTTTGGCGCGGCGGCCGTGGCGCTCAAGCTGGTCAGCCAGACCGATCTGGACGCCGCCCTGGCGACCCAGTTCGGCTACGACTACCTGCAACCCGGCGACGCCAGCATCAGCCCCGAGGTGGTCACCGCATTCAAGCCTTTTTCCAGCGCCGCCGAAGAAATCCGCGCCCTGCGCAGCCAGCTGCAGCTGCGCGGCTTTGGCACACCCGAAGGCCGAAACGTGCTGTCCATCGTCAGCCCGCAGCCGCTGGACGGGCGCAGTTTTCTGGCCGCCAACCTGGCGGTGGCCTTTGCCCAGCAAGGCCAGCGCACCCTGCTGGTGGACGCCGACTTCCGCAAACCACGGCAGGACCAGCTTTTTCGCACCCCCAACAGCGCCGGGCTGGCCGGCATTCTGGCTGGCCGCGTGGGCACCGAAGTGCTCAGCCCGATTGCCGCCCTGCCGGGCTTGAACGTGCTGGCCGCAGGCGCCTTGCCGCCGAACCCGCAGGAACTCATCAGCAAACCAGCGTTTGTCCAGCTGCTGCAAAACGCCGCACGCGCTTTTGACGTGGTGCTGGTGGACACCCCGGCCACCAGCACCGCGAGCGACGCCGAGATCATCGCCGCGCGCGCCGGTGCGTCTTTGATGGTGGCCCGCAAGCACAAAAGCCTGCTGCGCGCCACCAGCCAGCTGGCACAGCAGCTGCAGCAAGGTGGTGTGGTCCTGGTGGGTTCGGTGCTCAACCAGTATTGAACCAGTACTGAACCAATACTGAACCGGCGCCGAACCTCCTCAATCCATGTCTTCGCTCAGCCCATGCTTCACCAGCCTGTCACGCAGCTCCGTCAGCATCACCAGCAGCAGGCACCCCAATGCCGCACCGGTGAGATTGGCCGCAAAGTCCGCCCAGTCTGCCGTGCGGTTGGGTTGAACCATCTGCTGCCATTCGTCCAGCACACCCACCACCCCCGCACCGACAAAAGCCGGCAGCAAAGCCCAGGCACTGCGCAGGCGGCTGGCCACACCCAGCGCCAGCGCCAGCAGTGCAAAAGTCAGCAGGTGCGCGAATTTGTCCCAAGGCACCGGAAGCATGTTCTTGGTCACCACCCTGGGCCCCAGCACCAACAAGGCCAGGGGAATCAGCAACACCAGCAGCGTGGCCACCCACTCCACCCGTTGCTGAATTTTTTCCATTGAAACCGCCGTGAACACGTCAAACCTTTCCTTCATGCAGACCCGCTGGTCCGACCTGCTGCCCTGGCTGCCGATCGTGGTCGGCATGGTGGCCCTCTATGCGCCCACCCTGAACGACCTGTTCAGCGGCCTCTGGGGCAGCGACGAACACATGCACGGCCCCATTGTGCTGGCCATTTCCGTCTGGCTGGTCTATCGGAACTGGTCGGCCATGCTTGAAGCCAGCAAGGGCCAGGCCCCCAGCGCCTGGGGCTGGCCGCTGGTGGTGGTTGCGCTGCTGCTGTACGTCGTTGGTCATTCGCAAATGATCCTGCTTTTTGAAGTCGGTTCTGTGATCTGGCTGCTGGCCGGTCTCATGTTGCTGTTCTTTGGCTGGCGCGCACTCAAGGCCCAGTGGTTTGCGCTGTTCTTCATGCTGTTCATGGTTCCGCTGCCCAGCGAGATCGTGGACCTGGTCACCATGCCCATGAAGATGGCCGTGTCCTACGTGGCCGAACACATCCTGTATGCCGTGGGCTACCCGATTGGCCGCAACGGCGTGGTGCTGCAGATCGGCCAATACATGCTGCTCGTGGCCGACGCCTGCGCCGGCCTGCAGACCTTGCTCACCCTCGAAGCCCTGGGCCTGCTGTACCTCAACCTCGTGCGGCGCGATTCGGCTTTTCGCAACATCACGCTGGCCATCCTGATCGTGCCCATCTCCTTCACCGCCAACGTCATCCGCGTCATGGCGCTGAGCCTCATCACCTACCACTTCGGCAACGAAGCCGGTCAGGGCTTCCTGCACGGCTTTGCCGGCATGGTGCTGTTCCTCAGCGCGCTGCTGCTCATCATCGGTTTCGACACCGCGCTGCAGTTCGTCGAAGGCCTGCGCAAAAAGAAGCCCGCAGCCGCTGCCCTGGGAGCCTGAAACATGAACACCGGCCTGCTGAAAAAATTCATCATCATGGCGCTGATGGTCGCCTCTGCCCTGGGCGCGCCCATGCTGCGCGCCACCACCAGCCTGGCCGACCAGCGCCCCCCGATTGATCTGGAAAACATGGTGCCGCGCCAGTTTGGTGAATGGCGCGAACAGACCGGCCTGGCCATGCAGCTGGTGGACCCCGAATTGCAGGCCAGTGTGGACCGCCTGTACAGCTCCACCCTCTCGCGCACCTACATCAACCGCGATGGCTATCGCATCATGGTCTCCATCGCCTACGGCAAGGACCAGAGCGACGCCCTGCAGGTGCACAAGCCCGAAATCTGCTACCCGGCGCAGGGCTTCCAGCTCGAGGCCAAAGAACGCATCGCGCTGGACATGCCGGAACGCTCCCTCCCCGCCACCCGCCTGCGGACGCACATGGGGCAACGCTTCGAACCCATCACCTACTGGATCGTGCTGGGCGACCAGGTCACCCGTGGCGGCGTGGACAAGAAGCTCAAGGAAATGCGCTACAGCCTGCTGCAGCGGACGATGCCCGACGGCATGCTGGTGCGCCTCTCGTCCATCGACCGCGACACCGCCAAGGCCTATCAGACACAGGCCGACTTCGCCTCCGCCATGGTCGGCGCCATCGCACCCGAGAACCGTTCCCGCTTTGCCGGTGCCACCCTCAAACCCTAAGCACCACCCCAAGCACCACCCTGTCATGCACAAGAAAACCGCACTCATCACCGGCATCACCGGGCAGGACGGCTCCTACCTGGCCGAACTGCTGCTGGCCAAAGGCTACCAAGTCCACGGCATCAAGCGCCGCGCCTCGTCCTTCAACACCGACCGCATCGACCACCTCTACCAGGACCCGCACGAAAGCAACCGCCGCCTGGTGCTGCACTACGGCGACCTCTCCGACAGCAGCAACCTGATCCGCATCGTCGGCCAGGTGAGGCCCGACGAGGTCTACAACCTCGGCGCCATGAGCCACGT
>PNMN01000039.1 GCA_013823655.1 Comamonadaceae bacterium
GCAACAAGATCGGCCTGGACGTGGCGCTGGAGGCACTGAAGGATGCTTGGCGCAGCCGCAAGGTCACCATGGCCGAGCTGAGCCACTTCGCCAAGATCAACCGGGTCGAACGTGTCATGCAGCCCTACCTGGAGGCCATGACGCAATGACCGGCAACCTCTCTGCGTCGATCCTGGCCCGACTGCTGAACCTCGCCAAACAGCGCGGCGACGACTACAGCCTGCTGCTCAACCGCTTCGCGCTGGAACGCCTTCTGGCTCGCGTCAGCATGTCAACGCATGCCGACCGCTTCTTGTTGAAAGGCGCCCTGCTCTTTGCGCTGTGGTACGACACCCCGCACCGCCCGACGCGGGACGCCGACCTGCTGGGCTTCGGCCCTGACGATGAGGCGAACCTGATCGCCACCTTCCGCGACATCGCCAGCTTGGACCTGGGCGATGGCATCGCGTTTGACGCCGACTCCGTGAAGGCAGACGTCATTCGCGAAGACAACACCTACGGTGGCACCCGTATCACGCTGGTGGCACGCATCGGCTCCGCACGCTGCGCGCTGCAGATCGACGTGGGCTTCGGGGACGCCGTGACGCCGGGGCCACAGACGGTGGCCTACCCCACCTTGCTGGGCGACTTCCCAGCCCCCACGCTACGGGTCTATCCGGTCTATACCGTGATCGCCGAGAAATACCAGGCCATGGTGATGCTGGGGCAGGCAAACAGCCGCATGAAGGACTTCTTCGACCTTGCGGTGATTGCACGGCGCACGGAACTGGACGGTGCCACGCTGGCCGCCGCCATCGCCGCCACCTTTGCCCGACGCCAGACCGCCTTGCCCACCGAGCGGCCCTTGGCACTGACCAAGCAGTTCAGTGAAGACGCCGCAAAGCTGCGCCAGTGGCAAGCCTTCCTGAACAAGAACCGCATCGAAGCAGCGAACCTGGGTGACACCGTTGCACTGCTGGATGACTTGCTGTGGCCACCGACTCAGGTCGCCGCCGCTGGCAGTCAGGCAACGGCTACTTGGCGCCCGGAAGCCCTGCGCTGGGTCTGACTCCGTACGCGACGGCTTCGGGCATCATCAAAGCAGCGACGGAATCTTCCGCTTCTCGACCGGCCGGATGTACCGCGCCAGCACGGCATCGCTGCGGTGCCCGGTCTGCTCGCGGATGAGCCAGGTGGGCAGCGATGCCATCGCCGCCGTGGTCACGTAGCCTGCACGCAAGCTGTGGCCGGAGAACTCTGCTGGCTCGCGCCCCATGGCCTTGGCCGCGCTCTTCACGATCAAGGCCACCACGGTGCTGGCCATGCTCAACTGGCTGGGCGTCAAGCCCTCGTACTCCAGGCCCCGTGTCAGCGACGACAACGCCTTTGCCGAGGCGCTGTTCCGCACCGCCAAGTACCGCCCGGAGTTCCCGGTAGTGCCCCACCGTGCCGGAGGAAGTGGCGCATGGCTTTTTGGCGGGCAGCAATTCCGGCCGCCCAGCGTCACAGCGAAGGAAATCGCTGAGACTTGAAGTGCCAGGGGCCTTGCTGGACATCGGTCCAATTGTCTTATGAATGGTAGGCCGTGTTGGACTTGAACCAACGACCAAAGGATTCAGGTTTGCATGAGTTTCCTCATTCCCTGGACTATCTCACCACCCTCGCCACGGATTGCTCCGCGCGTTAGGGTGCCGGGCGCTCTTGGGGTGCTTATTGGATTGGCTCCTCACACCCTAGTCTCTGCACCTTCTCGCCTACCGGTCCTTCGACCTGCCTTCAGCGAGCTTGGCTCAGGATTGCCGGTCCATTGACTGGCTGACGGTTTCCCTGAGTTCACCCGGTTTTTCCATTGCCGCTTTCACGGCAAGGTCACCATTTCGATGAGTCCTCTGCTCTAACCAACTGAGCTAACGGCCCATTCATAAAACAACTTCAACTCTCTGCCCTACCGGCATCCCCGAAAGCATGCCGCCAACACGTTTTTCACCTTCGGTAGCAGGAGCGTAGCAAGTGCGCTTTCCCCACCCTCCTCGGTAGCAATCCGGCGAATCCGCCAAAATGCTGTAAGTGCTTGATTTCAAAGCGTTGGAATCAAGCAACCAGTCCGAAAAAGGTGACGGTTAATCACATTGGCCTTTTGATCATGAGGCTCGCCTGCTCTGACCAACTGAGCCGAGGGCCCGAACGAGCCTCGCATTGTAGGGGTGCGGCGCCGGGCCACCCCGGCGCCGCACCGCCCAGCCGAGCGACTCACTTGCCGTGGCTCAGTGCGTTGCTCACCAGCTTGGCCGTCACGTCCACGATCTGGATCATGCGTTCGTAGGGCATGCGCTGGGGTCCGATCACGCCCAGCGTGCCGACCACCTGACCATCCACCTCGTAAGGAGCCGTCACCACCGACAGGTCTTCGAACGGCACCACCTGGCTGTCGCCGCCGATGTAGATGCGCACGCCATCGGCCTGGGCCGACACATCGAGCAGGCGCACCAACTGCGTTTTCTGCTCGAACAGGTCGAACAGGCGGCGCAGGTTGCCCATGTCGCTGGAGAACTCGCTCACCATGAGCAGATTGCGTTCACCAGAGACCACCACCTCGTCCTGCACTGCGTCGGCCTCGGCCCCGATCTCCACCGCCGCCTGCATGAGCGAGGCGATTTCGCCGCGCAGCGCGTCGAGTTCGGTCTTCAGGCGGGCACGCACCTCTTCCATCGCCATGCCCGAGTAGTGGGCGTTGAGGAAATTGGCCGCCTCCAGCAACTGCGACTGGGTGAAGTTCACTTGCGTGTGGATGATGCGGTTCTGCACATCACCGTCGGGGGAGACCAGGATCACCAGCACCCGGCGCTCCGACAGGCTCAGGAATTCAATGTGGCGGAACACCGAGCTGCGGCGCGGTGCGATCACCACGCCGACGAACTGCGACAGGCTGGAGAGCATCTGCGCCGCGTGGCTGATGACGCGCTGGGGCTGGCCCGCCTCGATGCCGGTGGCGCCCATGCCCCCCATGGGCGACAGCCCCTCGCGCCGCACGGTGAGCATGGTGTCCACGAACAGGCGGTAGCCGCGCGCGGTGGGTATGCGGCCGGCCGAGGTGTGCGGGCTGACGATCAGGCCCAGCTCTTCCAGATCGCTCATCACGTTGCGGATGGTCGCGGGCGACAGCTCCAGGCCTGCGGCCTTGGCCAGCGTGCGTGAGCCCACGGGCTGCCCGTCGGCGATGTACCTCTCGACGAGGGCTTTGAGCAGCAACTTGGCGCGGTCATCCAGCATGGCTTCATTTTACGGACCCCGGCACGGTTGCGCGCCCGGGTTTTCAAGGGTTTGCGGGGGTCGGTCACGCAGGCGAGCTATGTTGTAATTTGTGCATGAGCCTGCCGACCGACCACCCAAGCACCCAGGCGCAGGCACCAGCGGGCCTGCGTTTTGCCCACGTGGCCATCATCGGAAAGTACCAGGCGCCCGGCGCGCGCGATGCGGTCGACGAGATCGCCCACTTTCTGCACGACCAAGGCTGCGATGTATCGCTGGAAAAAGACACCGCGCTGAACACCGGCCTGCTGCAATACCCGGCACTGGACGTTCCGGCCATTGCCCGGACCTGCCAGCTCGCGCTGGTGGTGGGCGGCGACGGCACCATGCTGGGCATCGGTCGCCAGCTGGCCCGCTTTGGTGTGCCGCTGGTGGGCGTCAACCAGGGGCGACTGGGCTTCATCACCGACATCCCGTTCGAGAGCTTTCGCGACAGCCTCAAGCCGATCCTGCACGGCGCGTACGAAGAGGACCCGCGCGCGCTGATGGCGGCCAGCGTCTGGCGCGACGGGCGCTGCGTATTCCAGGCCACCGCGCTCAACGACGTGGTGGTCAACCGAGGTGGCGTGGCCAGCATGATCGAACTGCGCGTGGAGGTGGACGGCCATTTCGTCGCCAACCAGCGCGCCGATGGCCTGATCATCGCCACCTCCACCGGCTCCACCGCCTACGCGCTCTCGGCCGGCGGCCCGTTGCTGCACCCGGCCATCGGTGGCTGGGTGATGGTGCCGATCGCGCCGCACACCTTGTCGAACCGGCCCATCGTGCTGCCGTCGCACAGCGAGATCGCGGTCGAAATTGTGTCGGGCAAAGACGCCAGCGCCAACTTCGACATGCAGTCGCTCACCAGCCTGCTGCACGGCGACCGCATCGTGGTGCGCCGCTCCGAACACACGCTGCGCCTGTTGCATCCGGTGGGCTGGAGCTATTTCGACACGCTGCGCAAGAAGCTGCACTGGAACGAAGGCGGCTGAATCCCGGTCAGAATACGGCGCTTCGGTCAACCTGGTTTACCTCCCAACTTCATGAGCCTCAGACGCATCGTTTTGCGCGACTTCGTCATCGTGCAGTCGCTGGACCTCGAACTGGACACCGGCTTTGGCGTGCTCACGGGCGAGACCGGGGCCGGCAAATCGATCCTGATCGATGCCTTGCAGCTCGCACTGGGCGCCCGTGCCGACAGCGGCGTGGTGCGCGAAGGCGCGGCGCGGTGCGAAATCGCCGCCGAATTCGACGCACCGCCGCAGATCGCCCCCTGGCTGCAGGAGCAGGGTTTTGCGGTCGAAGAATCCCTGCTGCTGCGCCGCACGGTGGACACCGAAGGCCGCAGCCGCGCCTGGATCAACGGCAGCGCCGCCACCATGGCCCAGCTCAAGACGCTGGCCAACGACCTGGTGGACATCCACGGCCAGCACGCCTGGCAAAGCCTGACCCGCGCCGACGCCGTGCGCGCCCTGCTCGATGGTTACGCCAGCATCGATGCCACGGCGGCCACGAAAGCCTGGACGCACTGGCGCGAACAGCGCAAGGCACTGGACGCGGCCACCGAGCGCCAGGGCCACCTGCGGCAAGAGAGCGAACGCCTGGCCTGGCAAATCGCCGAGCTGGACAAGCTCGCGCCCGCCGTTGGCGAGTGGAAAGAACTCAACGCGCAACACGGTCGCCTGGCCAACGCGCAGGCGCTGATGGACGCGGCCCAACTGGCGGCGAGCGCGCTGGAAGAAGACGACACCAGCGCAGCGACGCTGATCCACCGGGCCATCGCCGCCCTGCAGGCGCAGAGCCACATCGAACCACAATTCACGGGACCGCTGGAGGCGCTGCAAGCCGCGCTCGCCCAGGTGCAGGACAGCGTGCACAGCCTGCACCAGTACAGCCGCCGCACCGAGCTGGACCCCGCCAGCCTGGCGGCGCTGGATCAGCGGCTGTCGCTCTGGATGTCGCTCGCGCGGCGCCACCGCCGCCAGCCCGAAGAACTGGCCGAGCTGCACATGCAGTGGAAAACCGAACTGTCGCAAGTGGACCAGGCGCTGGACCTCGATGCCTTGCAACGGGCCGAGCGCCAGGCCTGGCAAGTGCTGGCCAGCGAGCTGAAAAAACTCAGCCAGCAGCGCCAGCAGGCCGCTCCCAGGCTGTCCAGGGCGGTGACCGAAACCATGCAGACCCTGGGCCTGCAGGGCGGCCGCTTCGAGGTCGCCCTGCACCAGCTTGAAGAGCCGCAGGCCCATGGCTGGGAGCAGGTCGAGTTTCTGGTGGCGGGCCATGCCGGCGTGACACCGCGCCCGGTCGGCAAGGTCGCCTCGGGTGGCGAGCTCTCGCGCATTGCACTGGCGATCTCGGTGATCACCAGCCGCCTGGGCCACGCACCCACGCTGATTTTTGATGAGGTGGATGCCGGCATTGGCGGCGCCGTGGCGCACACCGTGGGCCAGCTGATGCGCCAGCTCGGTCGCGACCGCCAGGTGCTGGCCGTGACCCACCTGCCCCAGGTGGCCGCCTGCGCCGACCACCACCTGCTGGTGAGCAAGCAGCGCTCCGGGCAACAGACGGTGAGCACGGTGGCTTCGATTGCGCACGAAGACCGCGTGCGGGAGCTGGCCCGCATGCTGGGTGGCAACGCCGCGTCGGAAGTCTCGCTGGCCCACGCCCGCGAACTGCTTGCGGCATGAGCGCAGCGCCGGGCCGTCCCCAAGCCAGCTCGCACCGCAGCCCACAGGGCGAAGGTACTCCAGTGAGCGCAGCGCCGGGCCGCCCCCAAGCCAGCTCGCACCGCAGCCCACAGGGCGAAGGTACTCCAGTGAGCGCAGCGCCGGGCCGTCCCCAAGCCAGCTCGCACCGCAGCCCGCAGGGCGGAGGTACTCCAGTGAACGCCACCTCGACCCCAGCCTGCGAAGCACCAAAAAGCATTGAACTGGTGCTGATCACCGGCATGTCCGGTTCCGGCAAATCGGTGGCGCTCACCGCGCTGGAAGACCTGGGCTTTTACTGTGTCGACAACCTGCCGCCCGAGCTGCTGCAGTCCTTCATCGCGCTGGAGCAGAGCCATGGCGCGCGCAAGGTGGCCATCGCCATCGACGTGCGCAGTGCCGCGTCGCTGCCCGGCCTGCCCGAGCGACTGGCCCAACTCAAAAATCTCTCAGACCAGGCGATCCACCTGACCACGGTCTTTCTGGACGCCACCACCGAGACCCTGGTGCGCCGCTTCTCCGAAACGCGGCGCATGCACCCGCTGTCGCTCAAAGAGACCAGCGACCAGCGCCGGGCGCTGACCGACGCCATCGAGCACGAACGCGAACTGTTGTCCGAATTGCACGAGCAGGCGCTGGTGCTCGACACCAGCCTGCTGCGTCCGGCCCAGTTGCGCAGCCAGATCAAGGAGCTGCTGGGCGCAAATCACGCGACGCTGACGCTGGTGTTCGAATCCTTTGCCTTCAAACGCGGCATTCCGATGGACGCGGACTTCGTGTTCGACGTGCGCATGCTGCCCAACCCGCACTACGTTGCCGAGCTCAAGCCCCTGACGGGGCGCGACGCGCCGGTGGCCCGCTACCTGGCGGCCGAGCCCAGTGTCGTGCGCATGGAGCAGCAGATTGGTGACTTCCTGCGCCAGTGGTTGCCGCAAATGCTCCTGGACCACCGCAGCTATGTGACGGTGGCGATCGGGTGCACCGGCGGCCAGCACCGGTCGGTCTACCTAGTCGAGCGCCTGGGCGCGGCGTTCGCCCCCGACTGGGCCACCCGGCTGCGCCACCGCGAGATCGACGGCTGGCCGAGCGCTCTGGCCACGCAGGCACCTGCGGCTGGCGGCTGAGAGATCGCCTCAGTTCGGCAGCTGGGTGAGCAACTGCCGCAGCGGCGCCGGCAGACCCACCGTCTCCAGCATCGCCAGCGCCACCCACCGCCCTTCCCGCCCTGCGGCCAGCGGATCCGGTTGGCCATCCAGCAGCAGCGGGTGCAGGCGCAGCTCGCGGTGGGTCAGGCTGTGCGCCACTGGCGCGAGGGCCTGGATCCGGCCTGCATGACCTGGCGGCAAGGCAGCGCAGGCGAGTGCTTCGCTCTCGAACACCGGCGTGCAAAACAAGCCTGCCCAGATGCCGCGCGCAGGTCGTCGCTCCAGCCAGAGGCGTGGACCCGATGCAGACACATCGCGCAACACCAGCAGCCACCAGCTCTCGTGCCGCCGCTTCAGGGTGCGCGTCTTCACCGGGTAGCGCAGCGCGGTGCCTGCCTGTGCGGCACGGCAGAGGGCCTGCACCGGACAGCCATCACACTGCGGACGGCTTCGCGTGCACACCGTGGCCCCCAAGTCCATCAGCCCCTGCGTGTAGGCGCTCATGTCGTCCGGCCCCGGCTCAGAGGGCAGCAGATCCTGCGCCAGCGCCCAGAGTGCACGCTGTGCGCCTGCCTGCGACAGATCGCCTTCAAACGCGAGCAGGCGGGTGAGCACGCGCCGCACATTGCCGTCGAGGATGGAGATGCGTTCGCCGTGGCAGAACGCCGCAATGGCCGCGGCGGTGGAGGCTCCGATGCCGGGCAGGGTCTGCAGCGTCTGCGCATCGACCGGAAAGACTCCCGAGTGCCGAGCCACAAGCACCTGCGCGCAGCGGTGCAGGTGGCGCGCCCGGCTGTAGTAACCCAGCCCGCTCCAGAGCGCCATCACATCGTCGGCAGGCGCCTCGGCGAGTGCGCGCACGTTCGGAAAACGCGCCAGAAAGCGCGGGAAGTAGTTGCGCACGGTGCTCACCTGGGTCTGCTGCAGCATCACTTCGGACAGCCACACGCGGTAGGGGTCGCGCGTGCCTTGCCAGGGCAGGCCGCTGCGTCCGGCGCGTCGCTGCCAATCGATCAGCAAGGTGGCAAAGCCCGTCGGCAAGGGCAGGCCCGGACCCGGCGCCGAGCGCACTGGAGTACCTTCGCCCTGCGGGCTGCGGTGCGAGCTGGCTTGGGAGCAGCCCGGCGCCGAGCGCATTGGAGTACCTTCGCCCTGCGGGCTGCGGTGCGAGCTGGCTTGGGGGCGGCCCGGCGCTGCGCTCATGCCGCGACGGGTTCGAACGGCGCTTCGGGTGCTTCGGGTACGTCGTCGGGGGAGGCCAGCAACCGGTCGGTCAGGTCGGCGAGCTTGGCGTCCATCAGGTTCAGCTGGGCCTGTTGCGACTGCAGCTCGCGGATGCGCTCGTCCAGCCCACCCGCAGCCTGCTGGATGCGCGAGACCGCTTCAATGCGGCGGCTGAAGTTGCGTCGGCGCTCGCGCAATTGGGCATCGAGCTGGGCGGCGGCGGACTTGTTCCAGAGTTCGACCTCGTTCACCGCGGTGTCGTACACCACACGCAAACGGCTCATGAGCGCGCGCGCCAGGCGCTCGGCAAATTCGGGCTGCGCCAGCCGCAGGGCGTTGCCCAGGCTCAGGTACTGCAGGTGGCTTTTTTCGATCAGGCCCAGCTCCTTGCCGTATTGGGCCAGCTGCGGCGGCGTGGGCGGCTGCAGCGAAAAACCGTACTCGGCGTTCAAGCCTTTGAAGCTGCCTTCCAGCATGGACTGGATGTCGCTCGCCAGCCGGTCGGCATGGGCCAGATCGGCGCCCAGGCGTTCAAAGGTCTGGCCATAGGCGCGCCGCACGCCCAGCTTGATGCCGGGCTGCTTGAGGGCACGGGCCAAGCCGTTCACCGCGTCCTTCAAATGCGTGGCGCTGAGCATGGCAAACAGGTCTTTGAGCAGGCGCAGGTGCACCGAGCGCACGGCTTGGATCTTGGCGCCGCTGGCGTCAAAATCGGCCTGCTCCTGCTCGATGCGCAGGCGCATCTGCTTGATCACGCCCGCGTTCTTGCCGCGCAGGCCTTCGAGCTCCTGGATCTGTTCCACCAGGTCGCGTGCCCGGGTGTGCACCAGGCGCCCGGTTTCCTGCCGCAGCGACTGGATGCCTCGGGCCACCACAGCACGCAGTATCTTGCGGCGCTGACCCAGCAGACCCTGCCCGAGCGCGGTCTCCAGCTCCATCAGGTTGCTGGCCTGCAGCAACCTGTCGTCTCGGTTGACTTTGGCGAGCAAGCCCTTTTGCGCCGACACCGCCAGCACCTGCAGCGGCGAGAGGCCCAGGATGTCGGCCGAATCGGTGCGCTGCGCAGCGATCTGCAACTGCACCTGCTCGGGCGAGCTCAGCGCGTCCCACATGGTGTCGATCTTGTTGAGCACCACCAGGCGCGACTCCTGACCTTCGCCCAGACCGGCCAGATGCTGGCGCCAGATGGTCAGGTCGGACTTGGTCACGCCGGTGTCGGCGGCCAGGATGAAGACCACCGCGTGCGCCTGCGGCAGCAGGCTCACGGTCAGCTCGGGTTCCGCGCCGATGGCGTTGAGCCCGGGCGTGTCCAGAATCACCAGACCTTGCTTGAGCAAGGGGTGCGCCATGTTGATCAGGGCATGGCGCCACCTGGGCACCTCGATCAGCCCGTCGTTCCCCAGCAGCGGGTTGTCGTCCGGGGCCTCGTCATTCCAGAAGCCCAGCGCGACGGCCTCTTTCGGCGTGACGCGCCGCACCTCGGCCACCTTCTGGATGGCGCGTGCCAGCTGTTGCGGATCGTTCACATCCAGGTTCACGCGCTCCCACTTGTCGGGCGCGTTGCGCCAGTCCAGCAGCGACTGCGGCTGCAGGCGCGATTCGATCGGCAGCAGCCGCAGGCAAGGGGGCACCTCGGGGTCGTAACCGAGTTCGGTCGGGCACATCGTCGTGCGCCCGGCACTGGCCGGCATGATGCGCCGACCGTAGCCAGCAAAGAACACGGCGTTGATCAGCTCGGACTTGCCGCGCGAGAACTCGGCCACGAAAGCCACCATGATCTTGTCGTTCTTGACCTGGGCGTGCAATTGTTCGAGCCGCTCGCGCACACCCGCTTCCAGCAGATCGTGATCGATCAGCCATTCGGACAAGTGTTTGAGACGCAGTGCAAACTGCTTGCGCCACGCGCCGTGTTCGTCGAATTCCTGATTGAAACTCATGGGCCAGTTCTTGGGGGTTGCAGGCAATATAGCATCGGCAGGGCCTCAGGCCTTCTGGCACTGCGGGCAGTAGAAGGTGGAGCGCTGGCCCTGTCGAATCGACTTGATGGGCGTGGCACACACCCGGCAGGGCAGCCCCTCGCGCCCGTACACCATGGCGTCGAGCTGAAAATAGCCGCTTTGCCCCTCGGCACTGGAGAAATCGCGCAGCGTGCTGCCGCCCAGCGCCACGGCACGGCGCAACACGGTGACGATGGCACCGTGCAAGCGGGCCACCCGCGGCTTGCTCAGGCGGTCAGCGCGCTGCGTGGGCCTGATGCCGGCCATGAACAGCGCCTCCGAGGCATAGATGTTGCCCACCCCGACCACAGCGTCTCCCGCGAGCAGCACCTGCTTGATGCTTGCACGACGCCCACGCAGGGCCTGGTGGAAACGCAGCGGTTCGAACCTGGCCTCCAGCGGCTCCACGCCCAGACCGCCCAGCAACTTGCGCGCCACCGGCGCTTCCAGCGTTTCGGCATGCACCACCGCTCCGAAGCGGCGCGGGTCGCGCAGGCGCAGGCGACCGCAGCTGGTCTCCAGCTCAAAGTGATCGTGCACTCCGCGTGGCGGCAACCGGTCTGAAAACTGCAGACTGCCCGACATGCCCAGATGCAGCAGGAGCAGCCCGCGGTCCAGATTCAGCAACAGGTACTTGCCGCGCCGCGTGACAGTCAGCACCGTGCGCCCCACCAGCGACTTCGGCTCGCACCCCAGCGGCCAGCGCAACGGCTTGCCCACCTCCACAGCCAGGATGCGGGCGCCCGCAATGTGATCGGCAAAGCTCAGGCGCGTGACTTCGACTTCGGGCAGTTCAGGCATATGGACGTGTTTTTTTGAACGCTGTGCGCAACCGTGACAAGGCCCGGGTATCACACCCTGTGCCGCTCACCGCTCCATGAAAGTGCAGCCTGCAGCCTTGCGTTGGGTGGTCCTTCAACTACTTTGAAGAACCCATGGCGGACTGTATCTCCTGACCCAGCTCGATCACCGCCAGCGCGTAGTAGCTGCTCCAGTTGTAGCGCGTGATCACGTAAAAATTCTCGGTGCCGGCCAGGTAGCTGGCGGGGGCGTCGCCGTTCTGCAGTTCGATCAGCGCGAGCTTGCCGCCGTGCCGCAGGGCCGGGCCATCGAGCACGGCGCCCTTGGCGGTGAAGCTCTCCACACCAAAGCTGGGCAGGATGTCGGGTGCCAGCAGGGCGTCCTTGTCGAGCCTGTCCGGATCGAACGCGACCGGAAAATGGGTGGGCTGACCGGGTTGCCAGCCGAAGGCCTTGAAGTAATTGGCCACCGAACCAATGGCATCGGCCGGGCTGTTGAACAGGTCCACCTTGCCGTCGCTGTCAAAGTCGATGGCGTACTTGCTCCAGCTGCTGGGCATGAACTGGGGCAACCCCATGGCACCGGCGTGACTGCCGCGCAGGGCCTGCGGGTCCAGGCCGTTGCGCCGGGTCAGGCTGAGGTATTGCTCCAGTTCGCTCTTGAAGAATTCGGTGCGGGCCGCTGCACGCGGGTGTGTGCCGGGAAAGTCGAACGCCAGCGTGGCGAGCGCGTCGATGACGCGGAAGTTGCCGGTGTGGCGCCCGTAGAGCGTTTCGACGCCGATCACGCCGACGATCAGGCTGGCGGGCACGCCGTACTGGCTTTCAGCGCGGGCCAGGGTGTCGCGGTGGCTTTCCCAGAACGCCTGGCCGACTCGCAGGCGAATCGGTTCGATGAAACGGGCGCGGTAGGCGGCCCAGTTCTTGGGCGTGCCTTTGGGGGCCGGGGTCATCAGCCGCACCACGCTGGGCAGGTGCTGGGCGGCGCCGATCTGCTGGCGCACCCAGGCGGGGTCGAGGTCGCGGCGCTGCGCCAGGTCGTCGGCAAAGGCCATGGCGGCGGGCGAGTCGCCGTAATGAAAGGGTGCCGGGGGGCTGGTCTTCTGGGCGGCGGCGCTGGAAGCCAGCAGGCACAGGCCGAGTGCCACCATGGGGAAGTTGCCAAGGCTGTGCCGAGCGGTCCGGAACAAGCGAAAAACTGAGATCACCGGGAGCCCCCCTTGGGCCATGCAAGTTGCTGGAATTCGCGTTGCAGTGTAGCCAGCGAATCGGGGCTCTGGCGGCTGTAGCGCAACGCTTCGAGCCGGAGCAGCCACAAGGTCACACTGTGGGTGAAAGGGGTGTCTCCAAAATGCCGCTTTACCCGCAGCGCCAGCTCGCGCGGCGGCAGGTGTTCACCACCGTCCAGCCCCAGGCGCTGCAGGCGCTGGCGGCTGCGCTGCAGCAGGCGCAGCCAGGGGTCGTGCTGCTGGCGCTCCCACAGCGTCCAGCCGGCACCGGCCAGGCTGACCAGCACCACCACGCCGATCAGCACCGTGGCAAGGTCGGTCCAGCTCGGGCTCTTGAAACCGAGGTTCTTGAGCAGATCGAGCTGCTTGCCCTGGGTGTAGTTGAGCACCCACTGGTTCCAGCGGTTGTTCACCGCTTCCCACACCGCGCGCATCTGGGCCGACAGGGTGGGGTTGAGGGCACCGATGGCGCCCGCGATCACGCCCTGCGGTGCGCTCAGGCGCTCCAGCGAACCGGTGCGCCCGGGGGCCACCGCCGAGGTGGGATCGACCCGCACCCAGCCCTGGCCCGGCAGCCAGACTTCGGCCCAGGCGTGGGCGTCGCGCTGGCGCACGGTCCAGTAGCCGTCCACCGGGTTGAGTTCACCGCCCTGGTAGCCGGTGACGATGCGCGCCGGGATGTCGGCGGCGCGCATGAGGATGACGAAGCTGCTGGCGATGTGTTCGCAGAAGCCTTCGCGCCGGTCGAACCAGAATTCGTCCGCCGTGTGCTGGCCGTACACGCCGGGCTCCAGCGTGTAGCTGTAGCCGCCCGTGCGCAGGCGCTCGAGCGCGGCCTGGACCACAGCCGCTGCAGCCTGCGGGCCGGGGCCGGTCTGGCGGCGCAATTCCCGTGCGAATTCGAGCGTGCGCGGGTTGTAGCCGGGTGGCAGTGCCAGCAGATCTTGCAGCGCCACGGCAGGCTGCAGCGGGCCGTGGCGGAACTGGGTGTGGCTTTGTGCGCGGTAGCGCACCAGCTCGGTCATGGGGCGCTGGGTGAGCCACTGCAGCTCGGGCGTCATGAAGGCGTCCTGCCCCGGCAGCTCGGGTCGGCTGCTGCCGGCTTCGAGCAGCAGCAGCCAGGGGCGGTTGTGCGGCTCCAGGGTGACTTCGTAACGCACCGGCGTGCCGCCCACAGCGAGCTCGGCCGACAGCGCCATGGAGGCCGGAAAAGCCGAGCGCAGCGGGCGCCACTCGATGCCGTTGAAATCGCTCAGCACCGGGCCACGGAAGTACAGCTCGCGTTGCGGCGGAGCTGCGCCCTCGAACCGGATGCGCATGGCGATGCCGTCGTCCAGCACCAGCCGGGCGATCTGGCCCACCTGCATGCTGTTGGACAGGCCGGTGCGCCCGGTGAGTGCGTCGCTCGGCAAACCCCAGAGCGGCGCCATGCGCGGAAACAGCAGGAACAGCACCAGCATGATGGGCGCGCCCAGGGCGGCCATGCCGACGGCGATGCGCGCGGCCTGGGCCAGCGGCGGACGGCCCACCGGCATGTGCGCGTTGACCAACGCGGTCAGCAGCCCGAGCAGCGCGAGCAGAATGCCCGCCGCCGTGAGCAGCGACTGCGAATAGAAGAAATGCGTGAGCAGGGTGAAGAAAGCGAGAAAGAACACCACGAAGGCGTCGCGCCGGGCGCGCAGTTCCAGCGTCTTGAGCGCGAGCAGCACCACGATCAGGGTGACGCCCGCGTCGCGCCCGAGCAGGGTGCCGTGGGTGAACCAGGTGGCGCCCAGCGTGATGGCCAGCAGCCCCAGGCGCCAGGGCCAGCCCGGCAGTGTCAGACCGCGCAAGGCCAGCGTGGTGCGCCAGGTGAGCACACCCGCAGTGAGCGCGGTGCACCACCACGGAATGTGGCCGACCTGCATCGCGACCACCCAGCCGATGACGGCAAGCAGGAACAGCGTGTCGCGCGTGTCCCGGGGCAATGTGGCCCCCAAGCGTCTTCCCACCTGCGGTGTGAATCCGGGGCTCCACCGCTGCGCGGGTCGCTGCCCCCCGAGGGGGTGCGTTTCGCCTTGGGGCGGCCCGGCGGCGAAACCCTTTGCGTTTTGGGGGCGGTTCTTGTTCAACACAGCGCCAGATTCTCCAGGCAGGCAGCTTTGTGACCCGGCCCCTGATCGGGCCGGATCTCGCGCCCGGGCAGGCGCAGGCCGTAGTCCAGCCCCAGGCGTTCGGCCATCAGCACCCAGGCCGTCAGGCGCGCGAGGCGGGCTTCGACATCGGCGCCGCCGCACTGGGCAAAGTCCAGCCAGAGCTGCTGGCGCTGGGTGGACAGCGCGTCGCGGCTGACCAGGTCGTCGCGCCCGGCGGCAAACGCCTGGGCGGCTTTTTTCCAGACCACGGTTTTCTGCGGGTCGCCACGGCGGTAGGCGCGCACGCCGTCGAATTCACCCGCGCTCGGCAGGCGCGCGCTGCCCGCGTGACCGGCTTGCGGTTCGCCCGGCGGCAGCGGCGGCGGGTGGGTTTCCGGCGCGGGGTAGACCAGCAGCCGAGTGGCCGGTCGCCACACGGTCCAGACGCGGAAGGTGCCGAGCGGGAACAGCGTGAGCGCGGTCAGGGCGGGCAGCACATGCAGCCCGCGACGCGGTGGCGACCAGGCCACCTGCAAGCTGCTGCGACCCTGGGCCGGCACGTCGGTCCAGGCGATGCGGGTGTCGCCCAGGCCGCTGTCGGCGATCACGCCCAGGCCGATGCCGTGGCGGATCGATGTGCGCTCGCTCGCCAGGCGGATGTCCAGCGTCGCGGCCTGCCCCGCGTGCACCGGTGCGGGCGCAGGCAGGTGCAGCGTGAGGCCGCGCAGGTTGCTGTGGCCCATGTGCATGCCCACCACCGCGCTGCCCGCCAGCAAGAACGTGAGCAGGTAACCGAGGTTGAGCTGGTAGTTGATGCTGGCCACCAGCAGCAGAGCCAGGGTGAACGCCAGCATCCAGCCTGCCCGCGTGGGCAGGATGTAGACGTTGCGCTGGCTCAGCGTGAGCGTGTCGGTGCGCGGCATCCGGCTGTGGAACCAGCGCTGGAAACGTTGGCGGACGGCGCGCACCGGATGCATCCATTCGGGAACACTGCGGAACCGCCCTTCGGCAGGCTCAGGACGGGCCGCTGGTGTTGCCCCCTGGAGGGGGTCGCGCGCAGCGCGGCGGGGGTGCTCCATCGCTACGGGAGCGGAACGGCTTCGATCATGGCCTGCACCTGTTCCACCGCACCGCGCCCGGCATTGCTCACCGGCACCAGCCGGTGCGCCACGGTTTGCGGCAGGATGGCGGCGATGTCATCGGGTGCCACGTAATCGCGCCCTTGCAGATAGGCCTGGGCTTTGGCCGAGCGCACCACGGCCAGCGCGGCCCGGGGCGACAGGCCCTGGGCAAACCAGCGGCCCGAGCGGGTCGCGGCCACCAGGTCTTGCAGGTATTCCAGCACCGGGTCGGCCGTGTGCACATTGGCCACGGTCTGTTGCAGCCGCGCCAGATCGGCCGCGCTGAGCACCGGCTGCAGCGCATCGACCATGTCGCGCCGGTCCTGCCCGCGCAGCAGTTCGCGCTCGGCCGCGCGGTCCGGGTAGCCCAGCGAGAGCCGCATGTGGAAACGGTCGAGCTGCGATTCGGGCAGCGCGTAGGTGCCCAGCTGGTCGTGCGGGTTCTGCGTGGCGATGACGAAGAACGGGTTGGGCAACGCGCGGGTGGCGCCTTCCACCGTGACCTGCTTTTCTTCCATGGCTTCGAGCAGGGCGCTCTGGGTCTTGGGGCTGGCGCGGTTGATCTCGTCGGCCAGCAGCACCTGCGCGAACACCGGGCCCGGGTGGAACACAAAACCTTCGCGACCACGTTCGTAAATGGACACGCCGACCAGGTCGCTGGGCATCAGGTCGGCGGTGAACTGCACGCGCGAGAATTGCAGGCCGAAGGAGCGCGAGAGCGCGTGCGCGAGCGTGGTTTTACCGACCCCGGGAACGTCCTCGATCAACAGGTGGCCACCGGCCAGCAGGCAGGCCACGCAGTCGGAAACCTGGGGCGCTTTGCCCACGATCACCGTGTTAAGCTGATTCAGCAGATGTTGGATTTTTGGATCGGCAGTCATGCCACGAACCTTACCGTAAAAAACACGATGGGCCAGGCCACCGGATACTTCACCCACCCGGACTGCAAGCGGCACGAGATGGGCAACGGACACCCCGAATGCCCGGCGCGACTCGACGCGATCGAAGACCGCCTGCTCGCCACCGGGCTCAGCGTCGCGCTGGATCGCCGCGAGGCCACCCCCGCTTCAATGGCCGATCTGGAGCTGGCCCATGGCCGCATGCACCTGGCCGCGTTGCGGGGACTGAGTGACGGGCTTCGTGACGAGATCGCGGCCGGCGGCCCCGCGCATGCGCAGGTGGACCCGGACACTTCCCTCAACATCCATTCCTGGGACGCGATCCTGGTCGCCGCCGGTGCCGCCATCGACGCCACCGACGCGGTGCTGGCGGGCGAGATGGACAGCGCCTTCTGTGCCGTGCGCCCGCCGGGCCACCACGCCACCCGCAACCAGGCGATGGGGTTTTGCTTCGTCAACAACGTGGCGGTGGCGGCCAAGTACGCGCTGGAGCGCCATGGCCTGAAACGGGTGGCCATCATCGACTTTGACGTGCACCACGGCAACGGCACCGAAGACATCGTGATCGGCGACGAGCGCATCCTCATGTGCAGCTTCTACCAGCACCCGTTCTATCCGGTCTGGGACCACGCAACCGCCCCCAACCTGGTGAACCTGCCGGTACCGGCCTACACCCGGGGCATGGAGGTGCGCGAACTGATCGACACGATGTGGCTGCCGCGACTGGACGCGCACCAGCCGCAGATGATCTTCATCAGCGCGGGCTTCGATGCGCACCGCGAAGACGACATGGGCCAGATGGCCCTGGTGGAGCAGGACTACATCTGGATCACCGAACGCATCAAGGAAGTGGCCCGGCGCCACGCGAAAGGCCGCATCGTCAGCTGCCTGGAAGGTGGCTACGATCTGAGCTCGCTGGCGCGCAGCGTGGAAGCGCATGTGCGCGTGCTGGCGGGCGTCTGAAGAAGCATTCCGACGGAGACGACATGA
>PNMN01000040.1 GCA_013823655.1 Comamonadaceae bacterium
TTCACGCTGGTCGGCGCCACCACGCGCGCGGGCATGCTCACCAACCCGCTGCGCGACCGCTTCGGCATCGTGGCGCGGCTGGAGTTCTACACCGCCGAAGAACTGGCGCGCATCGTCACGCGCAGCGCCGGCCTGCTGAACGCGCCGATGGATCAGGGTGGTGGTTTCGAGATCGCGCGCCGCTCGCGCGGCACGCCGCGCATCGCCAACCGGCTGCTGCGCCGCGTGCGCGACTACGCCGACGTCAAGGGCGACGGCCGCATCACCAGCGACATCGCCAACCGCGCGCTGGCCATGCTCGATGTGGACCCGCAGGGCTTTGACCTGATGGACCGCAAGCTGCTGGAAGCCGTGATCCACCGCTTCGACGGCGGGCCGGTCGGGCTGGACAACATCGCCGCCAGCATCGGCGAGGAGCCGGGCACCATCGAAGACGTGATCGAGCCCTACCTGATCCAGCAGGGCTACCTGCAGCGCACGCCGCGCGGGCGCATCGCCACGCTGGCGGCCTACCGCCACCTGGGCGTGGCGCCGCCCAGCGCCGAGGGCGGGCTGTTCGGTCTTGGCTCCTGAGTTGAACCTGGAGCCGACATGGCCAGGATGACGCTCGATGGACGCAGATATTGATGGCACCCGCTGCTTTGTGCAGCGTCTCACGCCCGGCCTGCTGTTGTTCTCGCTGGGGCTGCTGCTGGCCGCGGGCCTGCTGTTCTGGGCCTACTGGCGCAGCGCGATGGCGCTGGAAGCCGTGCTCGGCATGGCCCTGCTGCTGTTGCTCTGGCGCGCGGTGCGGCTGGCACTCTCGGGCCAGCCCCTGTTGTGCGTCGGCCCGGCGGGGCTGCTGGCCCAGGCCTGGGGCGGTCACACGGTGGCCTGGTCGGACATTGCGGACCTGGAGGCGCGCGCCCTGGGCCGCCAGTTGCTGCTGGACGTGGCCTTGCGGCCCGGCTCGGACGGCGCGGTCAACACCGCATCGCGCTGGCGCGGCGGCACGCGGCGCAGCCTGAGCGTCTGGCAGTTGCCGTCGCAGCAGGCGCGCGAGGCGGCGCAAGCGGTCAACCAATGCTTCGAGCGGCACGCTGGCGAGCGTTCGCGCTTTTTGCACGCGGAACGCAAGCAGGCCGAACGTGCCGAAGACGTCTTCCTGCAGGGGCTGCAGCGCCACACGCCCAGCGCCTGGGGGCTGCACCTGGTGATGGCGCTCAACATCGGCGTCTGGCTGGCCAGTCTGGTCGGTGGCATGGACCCGATCCGGGCCGCGCCTGCCGATCTGTTTCACTGGGGCGCCGGTTCGGCCAGTGCCGTGGTGCGCGATGGCGAGGTCTGGCGCCTGCTGAGCGCCACCGTGCTGCATGGTGGCTTGCTGCATCTGGGGCTGAACATGGCCGCCCTGTGGGACGCCGGTCGCCAGGTCTGCCGCTGGTACGGAAATGCGCAGTTCCTGCTGATCTACCTGGGCGCGGCCCTCACGGGCAGCGCGCTGAGTCTGCATTTCGCGGCGCAGCAGTCGGTGTCGGTGGGGGCTTCGGGCGCGGTGTTCGGCGTGCTCGGGGCGCTGATGGTCGGTGTCTGGCGCCACCGAAACCGGGTGCCACCGTCGCTGGCGCGCCACCTGCTGACCACCCAGGGCGCGTTTGTGCTGATCACGCTGGTGCAGGGTCTGCTGCAGCGGGGCATCGACAACGCCGCGCATGTGGGCGGCCTGCTGGCGGGTGTGGCCATGGCAGGGCTGCTGATCGACCTGGTGGATGGGCAGACCAGCGCCGCCAGGCGCCGCCTGCGCCAGTGGCTGGCCGCAGGCGTGATGGCGCTGGCCGTGGGCAGCCTGGTGTGGACAGCCCCAGCAGGGGTGGACCACCGCACCCTGTTCGAGGCCCAGGCCGTGCTGCGCGATGTGTTCCCGCAGTTGCAGGCGGCCGAGCGGGCCTTGCAGAGCGATGCAAAGGCCCAGAAGGAAGGGCGGCTGAGCGAGCTGGAGCTGATCGAGGCCATGGAGCAGCGCCACATACCGGCTTACCGCGCGCTGGGCGATGCGATCGCGCGCTTGCGCCCGGCCACTGCGGTGCCGGAGTTGGACGATCTGCGCTGGTTGCAGTCCGGTGTGCTGGAGCTGATGACGCTGGAGGTGGGCCTGGTGCGCGGCACGGTGGACCCGCAGCACGCCGTCCAGCGGCGCAAGGTGGTGCAGGCGCAGCTGGCCGAGGTGAGCCTGCGCATGCGCGCGCGCAACAGCGCCGAGTGATCCCAGGGTAATTCAGTCTGCCGGGGTCGGCCGCGCGCGCAACAGCCCCATCACCAACAGGCACTGCGCGGCGTAGTAGCTGGTGAGCACCCAGAACGCCGACGCTGGCAGCGGTGTGACGAAGCGGTTGAGGGCCAGCAGTGCGTCGCTGAGCATGAAACAGACGGCGCCAGCCGCGACCAGGCGCGAAGGCCCGTCCTGCAGCACCGCAGATCGTCCAAAAGCCTGCGCGACCATGAGGACCGATGGCGCACACATACAACGCCACCGGGATCCGCAGCTCAACCGGCAGGCCACCGGTCCACAGCACGGCGTACATGCCCAGCCCGACCACGGCCACCACCCGCAGCGCAGGCGGGCTGGACAGCCAGGGCGCGTCCAGGCGAAAGCGCGCGATGTAGGCGATGTGGGCCAGCAGAAACGCCAGCAGGCCGGGGATGAAGTGGCCGTCCAGCATGAGGAACACATCGCCCGCGAGCGAGGCCGCCAGCGCGGCCAGCAGCCAGGCGCGGCCGGGCTGTGTCGGTGCTCGCGCCACGATCACCAGCGCCACCAGCATGGTCAATGGTTTGAAGAGCAGATGCGCGTCCACCCAGCCGGTGGCCGCCGTCGCCATGGACAGCGCGGCGCATTCGATCAGCAGCACCTCGCCCCTGTGGATGCGGCCCTGCAGCAGAGCGCCCACCGCCCACAGGCCGGCCAGCAGCACGGCGAACCAGGCGGTGTTGTGCGCCAGGCTTGCGGTGTCGGCCTGCCAGAGAAAAGCCGCCACGCCACCGAGCAGGGCGGTGAATTGCAGCGCGGCGAACAGCGCCACCTCTGGGCCAACGGGGGGCGCGTACCGGCCCAGCGTGCCGATGTCGAAGGCCGGTTTGGGAAAGGCCGCCGCCACATCGGCCGGTCGCCAGCCCGGCGGCTGCAGCCAGACCCGCAGCTTGTCGGTCCAGCTTTGTGCGCGCCAGCTGTCCAGCGCCAGCGCCCAATACACCTCGGCGTTGGCCCACAGCGGGTCCCAGCTGTCCAGCGGGCTGCGCGTGCCGTACACGCAGGGCTCCTTCGGGTCCTCGGGTTCGAAGGTGCCGAACAGGTGGTCCCACAGCATCAGGATGCCGCCGTAGTTCTTGTCCACGTAGCGGTCGTTCACCGCGTGGTGGACCCGGTGGTTGGAGGGCGAAGCGAACCAGCGGTCGAAGCGGCCCAGGCGGCCGATCTGTTCGGTGTGGATCCAGAACTGGTAGAGCAGGTCGATCAGCCCCACCACCACGAACACCAGCGGCGGCACGCCCGCCAGCGCCATCGGCAGGTAGAACACCCAGCCCAGCAGCGGGTAGCTGCTGGGCTGGCGCAGCGCGGTGGAGAGGTTGTAGTCCTGGCTCTGGTGGTGCACCACGTGCGCGGCCCAGAACACCGCCACCGTGTGGCCCAGGCGGTGGTTCCAGTAGTAGAGGAAATCGTAAAACAGCAGCGCCAGCAGCCAGCCGGGCAGCGTGGTCCAGAAGCCGGTGTCCGGCACCAGCGCCAGGCTGCTGTACACGGCGGTGTAGATGCCGATCTTGAGCAGCGGCGTGAACACCGCACTCACCTGGCTGAGCATGCCCAGCGAGATGCTGTTGAGGGCGTCGTCCAGCCGGTAGGTGTTGCGCCCGCGGCGCAGACCGACGATGAGCTCGATGGCGATGAGCAGCAGAAAAACCGGCGTCGCCAGGACGATGATCTGGCTCGGGCTCAATGGTGACCCCCGGTTGGGCGTGGCGCGTGGTGCATGCCTTGATTGTGCTCAGGTTCCGGGCGAACGCCCTGGGCGATAACCCGGGTTCGGGCAGGCCGCTGCGCGCGGCAACCGCCCTGGTGGCGTGCCAGAATCCGGCATGCCCGACAGCACGCCCGCACCCGCCCGTGCCGCCGTCCCAAGCGGCGCCAAGCCCTTGGGCGAAAACCGCACCACGGCGCTGTACCGGGCCGCGCTGGGCCCGGTGAACACAGCGCGCACCCTGGCGGTCTTCGAGCGATTCGACGCCGCCGGGCGCGCCAGCCTGGTGTGGCATCCGGCGGCGGCGCTGTGCACCCTGAGCTGGCTGCTCTTTCGGCGGCTCTGGACCGAGGCCCTGCTGTACGTCGGGGTCATGGCGGGCCTGATCGGGGTCGGCGTTGCCCTGTGGCCGCACCTGCAGACCTGGCCCGTCGGTGTGCGGGGCGGCTTGCTCGGCACGCTGCTGCTGTTGAACCTGGTGTTGCCGGGCTTCCTGGGGTTTGCCTGGCTGCACCGGCGCATCCGGCAGCGGGTGCTGCGTGCGGTGGCCGCCGCCAGCACCATGGGCGAGGCCTGTGCTGTGCTGCGCAGACAGGCCGGTTCCCGGCCGCAGCTGGTCGCGCTGGTGCTGGTCAACGCGGTGGTCGCAGCCACCTTGCTGCTGGGGCAGGGTCCCTGCCGTTCGGACGCCTGCACGCCAGCGCTTCGGGCGGCGCTGGCGCCCGCGGTCGATGCGCGGGGGCCCACCACCCCGGTGCCGGTTGCCGCGCTGACACCGGTCGAGGCCGTCACGCCACCCGACGCCACGCCGCTGTCTGGGCGCCCGGATGCACCGTTGGCAGCGGCCCCGATCAAGGCGCCCGAGGCGCCCGAGGCGCCCGAGGCACCGGTGCGGTACGCCATCAACGTGGGCCTGTTCGCCGACGCGGGCAACGCGCGGCGCGCGCAGCAGCGTTTGCAGCAGGCCGGACTGCCGGTGCTGGTGCAGGCCATCAGCACCAGCCAGGGGCCGCGCAGCCGCGTGCGCGTCGGACCCTACCCGAGCCGTGAGGCGGCCGACGAAGCCGCCGGGCGCATCCGCGCGCTCGGTCTGGACGCGGTGCTGTTCCGGCCCTGAACAGCCGAAACCCTTCAGCCCGCTTTTTCGTCCAGCGCCTGCGCGCCGTCATCGGTCTGCAGGTGGCCGGTGTCGGCCCAGCCGACCAGGCTCAGGCCTTCGGGTGTCCAGAGCAGGCGGTTGATGGCGGTGTTGGTCATGGTCCAGCTGCGCGGTGCCTGCAGCGCCAGCCGGGTGGCGGCGCGGTAGAGGATGTCGAGCACGCCGCCGTGCGCCACCATCAGCACCTGTTCGCCCGGGTGGCGGCTGGCGAGTTCGGTCACGGCCGCGACCACGCGCGCCTGCAACTGCAGCAGCGATTCGCCGCCCGGTGGTGCGAAGTCGGGCACGCGCTGGCGCCAGGCCAGTGCCGCTTCGGGAAAGCGGGCCTCCAGTTCGGCCCAGGTGTGGCCCTCGAAGCGCCCGAAGTTGCGTTCGCGCAGGCCGGTGTGGCTGTGCACCTGCAAGCCTTGCAAGCGCGCCACCGCCTGCGCGGTCTCGAACGCGCGGCTCAGATCGCTGGCGTAACAGGCGGTGATCGGCTCCTCGCGCAGCGTGTGGGCCAGCCGCTCGGCCTGCCAGCGGCCATGCTGGTTGAGCTCGATGTCGGTGTGGCCCTGGATCCGGGTGTCGCGGTTCCAGGCGGTTTCACCATGGCGCACGGCCAGGATGCGGGTGACTTGCACGTTGACCTGTAGAAAATCCGATGGGAGGTGCAATGTACCCGCTGGCCAGCCCGATGACCACCTGCCCAGGCCCGGCCTTGCGCCACAATCGTCCGATGCGAGCGACCGATGCCACCGAGACGATGGATTTTTCCTCCCTGTTCCAGTTTCTCCCCATCGGGGCTTACCGCAGCTCCAGCACGGGGGTGATGCTGCGCGCCAACCCGGCGCTGGTGGCGATGAACGGCTACCCCGACGAGGCGCAGATGCTGGAGGTGGTGAACCAGGCCGACAGCAACTGGTACGTGATTCCCGGGCGGCGCACCGTGTTCCAGCAACTGCTGGCGCGAGCAGGTTTCGTGCGGGGTTTCGTGTCCGAGGTGGTGCGCCACAGCGATGGCGCCCGCCTGTGGGTGAGCGAAAACGCCCACGGCTTGCGCGACGCCGCCGGGCAGCTGGTGTACTACGAAGGCACGGTGGAAGACATCAGCGAACGCATCGCCGCCCAGGAGGCGCTGTGCAGCCGCGAGCAGCAGCTGCGCCTGATCACCTCGCAGGTGCCGGGCATGGTGTTCGTGGTGCACGTGGCGCCCGATGGACGGCGCAGCTACCGGTTTGTGAGTCCGGGTGTGCGCGACATCTACGGCTTCAGCCCGGAAGACCTGATGCGTGATCCGACGTTGATCTCGCGCTACCGCCACCCCGACGATCAGTCCCTGCTGGAGCAGGACCTGCGGGAGTTGCGCCAGGGGCCCGATCTGGGCGGCGAGTTGCGCGTGGTGTTGCCCGATGGTCGGCTCAAGTGGGTGCTGCGGCGCTCCACCGCAGTGTCGACCGACGCCACGGGCCAGTTGCGGGTGGGTGTGCTGATCGACATCACCGACCGCAAGCTGGCCGAAGCCGCGCTGCACGAGAGCGAGACGCTCTGGCGGCTGGCGCTGGACAGCGCGGGCGATGGCGTGTGGGACTGGAACCTGCAGACTGGCGAAGAGGTTTTCTCCAGCCGGACCAAAGCCATGTTCGGCTATGGCGACGAGGAGTTTCCCGATCTGGCGCAAGCGCTTGACGACCGCACCCACCCGGACGATGTGGCGCAGATGCAGGCCGACCGCGCTGCGCACTTCGAAGGCCGCGCGCCGATCTACCGCAACGAGCACCGCATCCGCTGCAAGGACGGCCGCTGGAAGTGGGTGCTGTCGCGTGGCATGGTGATCGCGCGCGACGACGCGGGCCAGCCGCTGCGCATGGTGGGCACGCACACCGACATCACCGAACTCAAGCAGGCTGAAGCCCAGCAGCGTGCGCTGGAGTCTCAGCTGCGCGAGTCGCAGAAGATGGAGGCCATCGGCACGCTGGCCGGTGGCGTGGCGCACGACTTCAACAACCTGCTCGCGGCGATCCTGGGCAACCTGGTGCTGGCGCGCGAAGACGTGGGACCGGACCACGTGGCGCAGGAGAGCCTGGCCGAGATCAACCGCGCCGCGATCCGCGCGCGCCAGCTGGTGCAGCAGATTCTGGCCTTCAGTCGGCGCCAGGCGCAGGCGCTGCAGCACCAGCCCCTGAAGCCGTTGGTGGTGGAAGCACTGGGCCTGATGCGCGCCCTGCTGCCCGCCGGAGTGCGCCTGCATGCCCGCCTGGGCGAGGCGACCATGCCGGTGCTGGCCGACGCGACCCAGGTGCAGCAGGTGATCATGAACCTGTGCACCAACGCCTGGCAGGCCATGGGCAGGCAGCCCGGCGACATCACGGTGGCGCTGTGCCCCGAGCATGTGGACGCTTCCCGGGCGCTGCAGCTCGGCGGCATCGGGTCGGGTGACTATGTGTGCCTGAGCGTGGCCGACAACGGGCCGGGCATGGATGCCGAGACCCAGCGCCGCATTTTCGAACCCTTTTTCACCACCAAGGCGCCGGGCAGCGGCACCGGGCTGGGCCTGTCGGTGGTGCACGGCATCGTCCAGTCGCACCACGGCGCGATCACGGTGCACAGCGCGCCGGGCGAGGGCACCCGGTTCGACGTTTACCTGCCATTGGCTTGCGACACGGGTGCCGCCGGGGCACTGCCGCCCGAGTCGGTGCCGACCCCGGCACCTGCGCACGCCGGGCGGCACATCGTCTATGTGGACGACTACGAGGCACTGGTGTTCCTGGCCGGGCGGTTGCTGCGCAAGCAGGGTTTTCGCGTCAGCACCTTCGTCTCGGCCACCGATGCGCTGGCCTGGATGGGTGGATCCGGCGAGCCGGTGGACCTGCTGGTGACCGATCAGAACATGCCCGGCATGAGTGGCGTGGAGCTGGCGCTGGCCGTGCGTGCCTTGCGCCCCGGCCAGCGGGTGGCCATTGTCTCGGGCCATGTGAACGATCAACTGGTGCAGGACGCCCGGGCGGCGGGTGTGAGCGATGTGCTGGGCAAGCAGGACAACATGGACGCGCTGGCGCAGGCGGTGCGCCAGTTGCTGGACGGGCCATAGGCCACGGGCCCGGGCAGCGGCGCAGCGTGGGGGCACAAAGGGCCGCCGCGCTCCACCGCTGCGCGGGTCGCTGGTTTTCAGGGGGCGACGATAATCGCGCCATGACCCTGCCCACCGCTTTCGACCCTCAGCGTGCCCTGGCGCTGGCCCGTGACACGCTGGACATCGAAGCACGGGCCGTGCTCGCCATGGCCGCGCGGCTGGATGACCGTTTTGCACAAGCGGTGGCGCTGGTGCTGGCCTGCCGGGGCCGCGTGGTGGTGATGGGCATGGGCAAGAGCGGCCATGTCGGGCGCAAGATCACCGCCACGCTGGCTTCCACCGGCACGCCCGCCATGTTCGTGCACCCGGCCGAAGCCAGCCACGGGGACCTGGGCATGATCACCGCCGCCGATGTGGTGCTGGGCATCAGCAACAGCGGCGAGAGCGAAGAACTCACCGCCATCCTGCCGCTGATCAAACGCATGGGTGTGCCGCTGATCGCACTCACCGGTCGGGCCGATGCCACCCTGGGCAGGCATGCCGACGTGGTGCTCGATGCCGCGGTGGCCCAGGAAGCCTGCCCGCACAACCTGGCGCCCACCGCCAGCACCACCGCGCAGCTGGCGCTGGGCGACGCGCTGGCGGTGGCCCTGCTGGACGCGCGCGGCTTCAAGGCCGACGATTTCGCCCGCTCGCACCCCGGCGGCGCGCTGGGCCGCAAGCTGCTCACCCACGTGAGCGACGTCATGCGCAGCGGCGCCGATGTGCCGCGCGTGCCGCTGGAGGCGGACCTGATGACCCTGATGCGCGAGATCAGCGCCAAGGGCCTGGGCATGAGCGCGATCGTGGACGCGCAGCAGCGCGTGCTCGGCATCTTCACCGACGGTGACCTGCGCCGCCTGATCGAGAGAACCGGCAGCAGCACCGACCTGCGCACGCTGCGCGCGCGCGAGGTGATGCACGCCAACCCGCGCACCGTGCCGGCCGACGCGCTGGCCGTCATGGCCGCCGATCTGATGGAGGCCAACCGCATCACCAGCGTGCTGGTGGTCGATGCCGATGGAAGACTGGTGGGCGCCCTCAACAGCAACGACCTGATGCGCGCCAAGGTGATTTGACCCGGAAGCGGGTTCCTTCTCAGCCTCTCAGCCTCAGCCCTGGCCGAGGCGTTGCAGCAAGCCGCCGGGCATGCGGCTCACCACACCGTCGAGTTCCAGTTCCAGCAAGCGTGCCTGCAGGGTGGCGGTGTCCAGCCCGGTGCGGGCTTGCAGGGCGTCCAGGCTCACCGGGTCGTGGCCCATCGCTTGCAGCAGATCGTCTTCGGGTGCGGCGGGCGTGCGGGGCGTGCGGGTTGCGGCAAAGGGGTCGGGAATCCGCAGGTCTTCCAGGATGTCGTGCGCCGATTCCACCAGCTTGGCGCCCTGGCGGATCAGCGCGTGGCAGCCGCGCGATTGCGGCGCGTGGATCGAGCCGGGAATGGCGAACACCTCGCGCCCCTGCTCGGCCGCCAGCCGGGCGGTGATCAGCGAGCCCGACTGCAGCGCCGCCTCCACCACCAGCGTGCCCTGCGACAGCCCGGCGATGATGCGGTTGCGGCGCGGGAAGTTCGGCGCCAGCGGCGGCGTGCCCAGCGGGTACTCGCTGACCAGGGCGCCGTGCGCAGCGATGCGGTGCGCCAGCGCCAGGTGGCGTTTCGGGTAGACGCGGTCCAGTCCGGTGCCGACCACCGCGATGGTCGGCGCGCCGCCCTCCAGCGCGCCCTCGTGTGCCGCACCGTCGACACCGAGTGCCAGGCCGGAAACCACGCACACGCCGGACTCGCCCAGCGCCCGGGCGAACTGCCTGGCGTTGGTCTGGCCCTGCGGCGTGGGGTTGCGGCTGCCAACGATGGCCAGCTTTTGCGGGTGGATCAGCGCGGACAGCTGGCCCAGCACAGACAGCAGCAGCGGCGGGTCGGCCATCTGCAGCAGCTCGGGCGGGTACGCCGGATCGCCCAGCACCAGCAGGTGGTGGTTGTCCGCTTCGGCCAGCCAGGCCAGCAGCCGATCCAGCGCGGCGTCCAGCTCTTCAGGCGGGTTTTGCAGCGCTTCGGCAATGCGGGGGCTGGTCACTGCCCGCAGGGCCGACGGGTTTTGCGTCCAGACCGCTTGGGGCGACCCGAATGCGGCCAGCAATTTGCGGGCGGTGTCGTTGCCCACGCCGGGTGTGAGCAGCAGCCGCAGCCAGGCGGCCAGCTCGTCCCTGCCCATGTGAACGCCGCCGCTCAGGGGTTGGTGAAGCGGTCGCCGACCTTGGCGCCGTCGGTGATTTCCAGCACCAGCGCGTAGGACACCTTGTCAAAGGTGCGGAACACCATCATCAGGCCGTTGCGCTCGCCGGGCAGGCGCAGCATGGGGCGGGCGTTGTCGGTCTTGTCGGGCACCACATTGCTGTTGCGCAACAGGGCCAGCACGTGGCCGCGTTGCAGGCCGTGGGCGGTGCCGCGGTTGATCGCCACCACCTGGTTCTGGGCCGCGAAAGTGACCGCGTTGCCGTACACCGACACGATCTGGCCGTTCTGCGCGCTGGTGGGTGCGCTCGGCACGAAGCTGGAGAAGTCGCGCGGGGGCTCGGGCAGCAGGCGGTCGCCCACGCGCATTTCTTCCTTGGCAGCCACGATGTCGATGGTGGCCGGCACGATCTCGCTCTGGGTCTTGCCGTCGGCCCCCTTGACCTCCTGCCTGAGCTCGCTGCGTTCCAGCAGCGCCTTGCCCACGTATTGGGCTTCGTAGCCCAGCACCTCGCCGGTGCCCGGGTCCTTGAGCGGCACCGCGTTGCGGAAGACGCGGAAGTCGCGCGGTTTGCCGGGGGCATCGATCAGGGCTTCACCCACCGGTCCTTCGCTGTACTGGCCACGCGCGTAGGCCCGGTCGCCCTTGGTGAGCAGCACGCGGTTTTCGGGCGTGGCGACGATGCGTGGCGCGCGCGCGAAGGTGGCCTCGTCCACGATCATCGGTTCGGTCAGAAAGGCTTCGATGGCTTGCAGGTTCACCGGCGGGATGGCCGAGTCCGACAGGCTTTCGTAACGGGTGCGCGGGGATACCCGGACCGTGCCCAGGTTGTCGCTGGAGGCGCCGGGCGCGGTGGTGCTGAGGCGGGCGCGACCGTTTTCACGCAGCAGGTACAGCACCTGGCCGGGGTAGATCAGGTGCGGGTTGCGGATGTCCTGCAGGTTCATGCCCCAGAGTTCGGGCCAGCGCCACGGGCTCCTGAGGAACAGGCCGGAAATGGCCCACAGGGTGTCACCGCGCTTGACGGTGTGGCTGTCGGGTGCGTTGGGTGCCAGTTCGGACAGCGGAACACCGGCCTGGGCCACCTGCTCGGCGGTGGCGCGCTGCCCGGGGGTGATCGGAAAGTTCTGGGCCGATGCGTTGCCCGTGGCCAGCAAGGCCAGCACGGCGGTGGCGCAGGTCAGCGGACGGAGATGGACGGACAGGCGGGTGTTCAATGGCATGTGGTGGTCCCGGGGGGCAGGCGCTGTCTGGGCCAAAACCCCGCCCACTGGGGGCGGGAAGCTCGGGCGCGGAAGCGCTTTTGTCTTGACAATTCGCATTTGATTTTGCGCCCAAGCCTTTGATTAGGCAATGTTTATGGCTCGCGAGCACTGCGGGTGTGGGCAAAAGTGGCGAAAATAGCGACAAACCCGCAACCTTGTCACCGCACCGCCTTCGAGGGCGCTGCCGGGGTGTCCCGTGCCGTGTGTGCACGCTCTGAGAGGGTGAGAGGAAATCCGACATGCCCGCTTTGACTCCCCAAAACGCCGCCCTCGTCGCTGCAAATGCGCGCCGTAGCGTGAGCCACGGCTGTGCTTTGCGCCTCGATGGCGTCGCTTTGGGAAGTCCTCTCGGGCACGCCGAATTCCCTCCCACCCTCTGAGGCCAACCGAGACCATGAACCCGCCCGCCTTGCTCAATATCTTGTGTTACCCCGATCCGCGCCTGCACACCGTGGCCCAGCCGGTGGCGGCGGTGGACGCGCGCATCCGCGAGCTGATCGCCCGCATGTTCGCCACCATGCACGAGGCCAATGGCATCGGCCTGGCCGCCACCCAGGTCGATGTGCACGAACGCCTGATCGTGATCGACGTGAGCGAAACCCGCGACCAGCCGATGGTGCTGATCAACCCGGAGATCGAATGGGCCAGCCCGGAGAAACGCAAGGGCGAAGAAGGCTGCCTCTCGGTGCCCGGCATCTACGACGGCGTGGAGCGCTCCACCGCCGTGAAGGTGCGGGCGCTCGATGGCGAAGGCCGCAGCCGCGTGATCGAGGCCGAAGGCATGCTGGCGGTCTGCATCCAGCACGAAATGGACCACCTGATGGGCAAGGTGTTCGTGGAGTACCTCTCGCCACTCAAGCGCAACCGCATCAAGAGCAAGCTGGTGAAAGCGCAACGCGAAGTGGCCCGCGTGTGAGGGTCGTCTTTGCGGGCACACCGGAATTTGCACGCACCGCTCTGGAGTGTTTGCAGGCTGCGGGGTTCGACATCCCCCTGGTGCTGACCCAGCCCGACCGGCCGGCCGGGCGCGGCCTGAAGCTGCAGGCCTCGGCGGTCAAGCAGTGTGCGCTGGAGCACGGCATCGCCGTGGCGCAGCCGCGCAGCCTGCGGCTGGACGGCAAGTACCCCGAAGACGCGGCCGCAGCGCGCGAAGCGATCCTGGCTGCGCGGGCCGACGTGATGGTGGTCGCGGCCTACGGGCTGATCCTGCCGCCGTGGACACTCGACACCCCGGCGCAAGGGTGTTTCAACATCCACGCCTCGCTGCTGCCGCGCTGGCGCGGTGCGGCACCGATCCACCGCGCCATCGAGGCCGGTGACGCCGCCACCGGTGTGACCATCATGCAGATGGACGCCGGGCTGGACACCGGCGACATGCTGCTGGTCGAACGCCTGGCCATCGCGCCCGGCGACACCACCGGCAGCCTGCACGAGCGCCTGGCCGCGCTGGGCGGCCGCCTGATCGTGGAGGCGCTGGAGCTGGCGGCCTGTGGTGGCCTGCGGCCCGTGCCACAGCCCGCCGAGGGCGTGAGCTACGCGCACAAGATCGAGAAGGCCGAAGCAGCCATTGACTGGGCCGAACCAGCGGCCGTGATCGAGCGCCGCGTGCGCGCCTTCAACCCGTTTCCGGGCGCGGCCACCGCACTGGCCGGCGAAGCGATCAAGGTCTGGGCCGCCCGGGCCGAAACCGGCAACGCCGCGGGCGTGCCCGGACAGGTGCTGGGGGCCGGGGTTGAAGGCATCCGGGTGCAGACCGGTGACGGCGTGCTGGTGCTCACCGAGTTGCAGCGCGCGGGCGGCAAGCGCCTGCCGACCGGGGATTTCCTGCGCGGCTTTGCGCTGGTGCCCGGTCAGGTGCTGGACGCGGCACCGCCCCAGGTCCAGAACTGATGTTCTTTCTGGCCGAGCACCGCCGCCACGCCGAATTCTGGGAAGGCGTGCGCGACCAGGCCGGTGCCGCCATGGGCATCGCCGCCTGGGGCCTGATGACCGGCGTGGCGATGGTGAAGTCCGGGCTGTCGGTGCTCGAGGCCCTGCTCATGACGCTGATCGTGTTCGCTGGCAGTGCCCAGCTCGCGGCCGTGCCCATGATCGCCGCCGGTGCGCCGATCTGGGTGATCCTGGCGGCGGCGTTCTGCGTCAATTTGCGCTTCGTGGTGTTCTCCATCCACCTGCGCCCGTACATGATGCACCTGCCGCGCTGGCAACGGCTGGCCACCGGCTACGTCACCGGCGACCTGACCTATGTCTACTTCGTGCGGCGTTATCCGCACGTCGCCAGCGACGCCGACGGCATGGCCCGCCAGCAGGCCTACCTGGCGGGCAATTGCGGCGTGAACTACGTGGCCTGGATCGGCGCCAGCATCGTCGGCGTGGTGCTGGCCAATGCCATCCCGACCGCCTGGGGCCTGGGGTTTGCCGGCATCCTGGCGCTGCTGGGCCTGCTGAGTTCACTCGCCACGTCGCCATTGCGCATCGTCTCGGCCGGCATCGCCGGTGCGGCGGCGGTGGCGGCCTGGGCCTTGCCGCTCAAGCTCAACATCGTGGTCGCCATCGCCAGCGCGGTGGCGATCTGTCTGGTGATCGAAAAAGCCGCGCCGCCCGCGCCCGGAGCGCCCCGTGTTTGACATCGATCCCTGGACCCTGCTCACCATCGTTGGCCTGGGCGCCGTCACGGTGCTCACGCGCGGCTTTTTCTTCATCTCCAGCAAGCCCTGGACGCTGCCGCGCTGGGCGCAGCGCGGCCTGCAGTACGCACCCATCGCCGCCCTGTCGGCGGTGGTGGTGCCGGAGATCGTGATGTCGCAGGGGCAGCTGATCCAGACCTGGCAGGACGCGCGGCTGTTTGCCGCCGCCGCCGGTGCGGCCTGGTTCTTCTGGCAGCGCAGCGTGCTCGGCACCATCCTGGTCGGCATGGCGGTCTACCTGCCGCTGCACATCGGCCTGGGCTGGTGAGGGCGCAGCTGCGGTGCTGCCGGGGTGCCAGCGGGGCCTGGGCCCAAGGCGCTCACCCGGGTGTCAGGCGATCATTGAACGGGTCGGTTTCATTGACGGTGTAACCCGCTGCCTTCATCGTCGCCGTGATCGTCTCCGCGATCTGGTCGCGTCCGATGTTGCGGAAGGCTCCGGCCAGTCGCCCAGCGATGCTGCTGTGACCGCCTTCAAGCAGGCGATGGAGAACGTCGGCAGCGTCGGCAATCATGGCGAGCGCGGCGCGCATCTCCACGGGATGGGTCGCGAAATGCCCAGGTGGGCAGGCAATCAGCGCTGTCGGCAGGCGCATCACACGCAGACCAGCGATGACCTGAAGGTCCTGCGCGGCGGGGACTTCCAGGCGCAAGTCGAAGATCGATGTGCCGTGCAGGAGCCCGGTCGGCTTGTTGCCGCCGCGTGTCGCACGCACCAGAAGCTGGCGCGGCACGTTCCAGTTGCCTGTATGCAGAGCAAGCGAGTGCTCTGCGCCCAGGCACCAGTTTTCACTGAAGCGCTCCGTCAGATATGACGCACAGAAGGGCCAAAAGGACGCGTACCAGTCCGTGCTCTCGCCCGCAGGGCCATCGGGTCGCGCGCGGATGTACCAGCCCTTCATCACCTCGCGGATGAAGCCGTTTTTCAACAGGCGCTCGCGATGGACGCGGGTCAGGCTGTTCGCGCGAATGGCAACGGCCCCGCCGTCCTGCAGGGACTTCAGGGCGGCGAGCGACTCAGCGAGCTTGTCTGCGGGTGTGGCCATTCGTTTTCCAGGTTTTTCCGCTGCGCGGTATCCAGGTTTTTGTGTTCTACCATATCTAGGTTAATGTGTCACATAATTTTTAGGTTATTATGCGAGTCGGCTCGGACGAGCATGTTGCGAATGCGTACACAGGCGTGTACATAACGGGGAAAGAGTTCTGATGTCAGACGGTTCAATCGCAGATCAGGTGAAGCGCAGAAGAACGTTTGCCATCATCTCCCACCCCGACGCGGGCAAAACCACGCTCACAGAGAAGCTGCTGCTGTTCTCGGGCGCCATCAACATCGCCGGTTCGGTGAAGGCCCGCAAGGCCGCACGGCACGCCACGTCCGACTGGATGGAGATCGAAAAGCAGCGCGGCATTTCGGTGGCGTCGTCGGTGATGCAGATGGAGTACCGCGACTGCGTCATCAACCTGCTTGACACCCCGGGCCACCAGGATTTCAGCGAAGACACCTACCGCGTGCTGACCGCCGTGGACGCCGCGCTGATGGTGATCGACGCCGGCAACGGCGTGGAGCCGCAAACGCGGCGCCTGCTGCAGGTCTGCCGCGCGCGCAACACGCCCATCCTCACCTTCGTCAACAAGATGGACCGCGAGGTGCAGGCCCCGCTGGACCTGATGGACGAGATCGAGCGCGAGCTCGGCATGACGGTGGTGCCGTTCACCTGGCCGGTCGGCATGGGCAAGACCTTTCGGGGCGTGTACGACCGCCGCACCGACCAGATGCGCGTGTTCGCCGCCGGTGAAGACCGCCGTGGTGGCGATGAAGACGTGCTGGCGGGGCTGGACAACCCCGAGAGCCTGAAGCGCTTTGGTGCCGAGTTCGAGCAGGCCAGGGACGAGCTGGAGCTGGTCGAGGGTGCCTCGCCCGCGTTCGACGAAGCGCAATTTCTGGCCGGCAAACAGACGCCCATGCTGTTCGGCTCGGCGGTCAACAACTTCGGCGTGCGCGAGGTGCTCGACGCGCTGGTGGACCTGGCGCCGCCCCCGGGCGAGCGCCCCGCCATCCAGCGCGTGGTGCACCCGGAAGAGCCGAAGTTCACCGGCGTGGTGTTCAAAATCCAGGCCAACATGGACCCGGCGCACCGCGACCGCATCGCCTTCGTGCGCGTGGCCAGCGGCCACTTCGAACGCGGCATGAAGCTGCGTGTGGTGCGCAGCGGCAAGGACCTGCGGCCCAACACCGTGGTGAGCTTTTTGAGCCAGCGGCGCGAACTGCTGGACGAGGCCTTTGCCGGCGACATCATCGGCATCCCGAACCACGGTGTGCTGCAGCTCGGTGACACGCTGACCGAGGGTGAAAGCCTGCAGTTCACCGGTCTGCCGTTCTTCGCACCGGAAATCATCCGCAGCGTGGAGGTGGCCGATCCGCTGCGCAGCAAGCAGCTGCGTGCCGGCCTGACCCAGCTGGGCGAAGAGGGCGCGATCCAGGTGTTTCGCCCGGTGGCGGGCTCGGTGCTGCTGCTGGGGGCCGTGGGCCAGCTGCAGTTTGAAGTGGTGGCGCACCGGCTGGAGCACGAGTACGGCGTCAAGGCCCGCATCATGAACAGCCCCTACCAGGTGGCGCGCTGGGTGACCTGTGCGCCGGAAGACGGCGGCGAGATCGAGCTGAAGAAATTCATCGA
>PNMN01000041.1 GCA_013823655.1 Comamonadaceae bacterium
AGCACGATGATGTCGCCACCGATGCGCATTTCACCCAGCTGGAAGATGCCGTCCTTGTTGGCGTCGGCAATCGACAGCAGCGACGGATCGACCTTGGCCCAGTTGTTGATCCACTCCGGCAACTGGTTGAAGGGCGTGCCCACCAGCACGTTGAAGATCTCGTACTTGACCAGCACCGCCAGGGCGGGCGCCGTGAAATACAGCAGGAAGATGAAGAACAGCGACCAGGTCACCGACTGGCGCGCCTGCTTCACCGACGGCGTGGTGTAGTAGCGCATCAGGATGTGAGGCAGTGCCGCCGTGCCCAGCATCAGACAGAACACCAGTGCCAGGAAGTTCCAGCGCGAGGTGTCGAAGGCTTTCTGGGCTTTTTCGTCTCCATCCGGATTCCCTGCGAACTGCTGCGCATGCCGCGGCATGCCCGCCAGTGGCTTGGCCCGGGCTTCCGCCGCCGTCTTCGCGCTGGTCCAGGCGGCCTTGGCCGCTGCTTCGTCCTTGGGCAAGGCAGCCAGGGCTTTTTCAGCCGCGCTGAGCTCGTCGGCTGGCGCGGTCGCAGCGCGCAGATCGGCCACCTTCTTCTCGGCGGCGGCACGGTCGGCGGCCAGCGCTGCCGGCACGTCTTTGAGCTTCTCAGCCAAAGCGTCGGCACGGGCCTGGAACACGGCAATGACTTCCTTCTCTTTCGGATCGTCGATCAGCTGCTTCTCCCGCTCCGTCACCTTCTGCAACTGGTAGCCGTAGATCAGCTGCGGCACCGGCACGCTGGTCTGTTTCACCGACAGCCAGACCACCGGGATCATGTACGCAATGATCAGGATGATGTACTGGGCCACCTGGGTCCAGGTCACGGCGCGCATGCCGCCCAGGAACGAGCACACCAGAATGCCGGCCAGGCCCAGGAACACACCGATCCCGAAGTCCACCCCGGTCAGGCGCGTGGTGATCAGGCCCACACCGTAGATCTGCGCCACCACGTAAACGAAGGACACGAAGATCGCGATGATGATGCCCACCAGCCGCGCCGCGTTGCCCTCGTAGCGGGCACCCAGAAAGTCGGGAATGGTGAACTGGCCGAACTTGCGCAGGTAGGGCGCGAGGAACAGCGCCACCAGGCAGTAACCGCCGGTCCAGCCCATGATGAAGGCCAGACCACCGTAACCGGTCAGGTAGAGCGTGCCGGCCATGCCGATGAACGAAGCGGCCGACATCCAGTCGGCGCCGGTGGCCATGCCGTTGTAGATGGCGGGCACCCGTCGCCCGGCCACGTAGTACTCGGCCGCATCGTTGGTGCGGCTCATCACGCCAATGCCGGCGTACAGCAGGATGGTGGCAAACAGGAAGATGTAGCCGATCCAGGCCTTGGGCAGCCCCATCTGCTCGAGCACGGCGAGCACAATCACGAAGGCAAAGAAGCCCCCGGTGTACCAGGCATAGACCTTGTTGAGCTGGCTTTTGAAAGCAGCGTTGCTGCCGGCGCTGAAGACGCCGCCAGTGGATTTGGGATCAAGTCCGGCCATGGTCAGTCCTCCTCAACTTCGGCAACGCCGTGTTCAATGTCCAAGCGGTTCATGTACCAGGCATAGAACCCGATGATGGCGACATAAATCACCAGCGAACCCTGTGCACCCATCCAGAAACTGAAGGGCCACCCGAAGAAGGTGAAGTTCAGCTCGCGGGCAAAAAAGCCCACGACGAACGTCACCACGAACCAGATCGCCATCAACACGGCCGTGATGCGAAGGTTCTTCTGCCAATAAAGCTCTTGCGATTGCGTTAACTTCATGAGAGTTGTCTCCTCTGGCTTTTAAACTGAGGAACAGCGTTGCTGCCATTCCTCGACGGACACCACTGCGGTCACCTCTCCGCAGCCTTTGCAGCTGAACGTGCCTGGTTCTCAGCCGGCGGCTCGAATCCCGGTCTCGCGTTCCAGCTGGGCCGCGATCTTGGGTTCGAACCCGTGAAGATGGCGAATGATCTTCGCCGCCTCCTCGGGCTCCGCTCGGTTGACATGGATCCGCGCCATCTGGTACCAGGCGTACGGACTCATGGGCTGCAATTCGGTGTTGCGCCGCAGGGCGCTCAGGGCGTCTTCCAGTCGGTTGCAACGGATCAGGGTCAAGCCCAGTCCGTACCAGGCGCGATCCAGCTTGTCGTCCAGCGCCACGGCGCGGCGGAAGCTGACCTCGGCGGCATCGAGCAAATCCAGGCTCTCCTGCAGAAACCCGCGGTTGAACCAGTGAGCCGCCTGCCCGGGCGCCACCTCCACCAGACGGTCCAGCACCTGCAAGGCCTTGTGCGGCTGCTTCAGTTCGGCCAGCAGGTGGGCCTGGAACGCCAGCATCACGGCGTCGTCGGGTTGTGCGATCAGCGCTGCTTCAATCACCGCCAGCGCCCGCGCCTCGCGGCGGCACCAGATGTGCCAGCGCGCCTTCCAGAGCGCCCCGTTGATGCGGCGGTCAGGGGTGCTCACCGGCAGTTCTCCACACCCACGCCGACGCAGTGCTCGATCTTGGCCAGGGTGACCACGATGTAGAGCACCGCCAGCACACAGAACGCCACCACCGGATGGTGCCGTTCGGCCACCTTGTGGGGCGAGATCCAGGACGCCGCGCGCGTCCAGGGCTTGTTCAGCACCAGAAACATCTGGTACACGAGATTGCTGTCGCGCTTCGCACCGGCCAGCACGTACAGCAAACCCTGTCCGGCCAGGGCCAGGAGGCCGATGTAAAACACCAGTTGCGCGATGTTGAGCAGAAGAAGCATGGTCACGGTCTGAGGTAGGGCGCGATGGTCGCGCCCGGTGCCTTACTGGCTACTTACAAAGCCATGCGTACTCGGGTAAGCCCTGACGGCCCATGCCTTGCGGGCAGGGAAGATCGTGGCTCGCAGCATTTCGCCGCAGGACGTGTGGGCATGGAAGACGACATCGAACCCTGGGTGCTGGAAATCCGGCAGCACCCTCCTTTTGACCGCATGGCGGCGGACCATCTGCTGGATTTGGTCAGGGGTGCATCCGAGCGCCATTTCGAGCCCGGCAGCGAAGTGCTCGCGCCGCACCACGGCCCACCGCCCGGCCTGTGGCTGGTCCTGCGTGGCAACGTGGTGGGCCGTCGGCCACGGGCGCTGGGCGACGACGAGGTGTTCCAGCTCCAGCCTGGCGACGTCTTTCCGGTCGCCGCCTGGACGGCGCATCGACCCGTCACCGCCACCTACCAGGCCTTGGGCGACCTGTCCATGCTGCAGCTGGCCTCGCCTGCGGTGCAGGCGGTCCAGCAACTCAGCGTGGTCTGGGCCGATCACCTGCAGCAGCGTGCACGCGCCTACCTGCGCCTGGCGCAGCAACGCCTGCAGGCCGAGCTTTCGGCCCGGGCACAAGAAGGGCATGCGCTGGACAGACCACTGGGGGATTTTCCCCGGCGCCTGCCGGTCAGTCTGCCCACCACCGCCACGGTGCGCGAGGTGCTCCAGACCATGCACCAGCGGCGCATTGGCTCGGTGCTCCTGCACGGGACGGACGGGGCGCTGCAAGGCATCCTGACCCGCCACGATGTGCTGGACCGCATCACGCTCGCCGGTGTCGATCTGGAACAGCCGGTCGCAGGCGTCATGAGCCGACCCGTGCGCTGCCTGCAGGTGCAGGATTCGGGGCACGATGCCGCTCTCCTGATGACCCAGCAGGGCATCCGCCACGTGCCCGTGCTGGAGCACGGGCGACCGGTCGGCATCGTCTCCGAGCGCGACCTCTTTGCACTCCAGCGCCTGTCGATCAGGCACCTGGCGAGTGCCATGGACGGCTGTCACGAGTTGCCTGATTTCCAGCGCATCGCCGCCGACATCCGCAGCCACACCCGGCAACTCATGGCCCAGGGCGTGCAGGTCCGGCAACTCACCGCGATGGTCTCGCATCTGAACGACCGCCTCACACAACGCCTGATCGAGGTCTACCGGCAACAGGCCGACCTGCCCGCCGACGGGTTCTGCTGGATCGCGCTGGGCTCGGAGGGCCGGAGCGAGCAGACCCTGGCGAGCGACCAGGACAACGCGCTCATTTTCGACAGCCCCGACCCCGATGCGGATCGCCCGCGCTGGCTGGCGTTCGCGCAACGGGTCAACCAGGCGCTGGACCAGTGCGGGTTTCCCTTGTGCCAGGGGGGGGTGATGGCCTGCAATCGGGCCTGCTGCCTCGATCGTCAGGAATGGGAACAGCGCTTTGACCGCTGGATCGACGCGGGAGGTCCGCAGGAGCTGCTGCACGCGGCCATTTTTTTCGATCTCAGGGCCCTGACCGGGCGCTCCGACTGGGTCGAAGCATTGCGTCAGCGCATCCTTGGGCGCGCCCAGGCATCGCCGCGTTTCATCCGGCAAATGGCGCAGAGCCACCTGGAGCACCCGGTTGCGTTGAACTGGCACGGCGGCATCGACGGTCGCAAAGAGGGCCGCCACCTGTGGTTTGACCTCAAAATGCAAGGCACCGCCTTGCTGGTGGAAGGCGCGCGCATCGTTGCACTGGCCCACGGCATCGCCACCACCAACACCCGCGAGCGGCTGGCGGGCGCTGGCCGGGTGATGGGCGCCCCCAGCGACGAGTACGAAGGCTGGATCAGTGCCTTTGATTTCATGCAGATGCACCGCATGGCCTTGCAGTCGGGACCGCAGGTGGACCCGGAACATCCGAACCGGATCGACCTGCGCACCCTCAATGCGGTGGACCAGCGCGTGCTGCAAGCCGCCCTGCGTTCCGTCAAGACGCTCCAGCAACGCCTGTCGCTGGACTACCTTCGCTGAGCCGGTGAGAGAACATCCCGCAGGCCCTCCCGGATCGCGCGGCGCGGCGCGGCGTGAACACCGTCCTGGAGCACGGGCAAACCGGTATCGACACCCCCGGGCAACCCGGCATACACTGCGCCGCCTGTTCTACTGTCTGCTGAAAAGGAAGTTTGACGCATGTTTTCCCGGGACACCGCATACCGCAAGTCTGGCAAAGGCGCTGAAGCGATCACTTCGCGGCTGCATGGACTCTCACCCAGACTCCGGTCGCTGCTGATCGTCGTTGACGGGAAAAAGACGGGTCAGGACCTGCTGAAATTCGCCGCCCATCTCGGCGACGCCGACGCCATGGTGACGGAATTGATCGATGGCGGCTTCATCGAACCCGTTCCCGGCACGGACACGGTGGGGACCGAACCCGCCGAGGTGGGCAGCGTGGCCAGTCCGGCGACGGCCACCACGCCCGCCGAGGCAGCGGCGCACACGCGACCGAGTGTCACGCTGCCGCAGGCCAAGCGCCTGGCCACGCGGCTGCTGATCGAACTGATGGGCCCCATGGCAGACGACGCCTGCATCAGCATCGAATCGGCCAAGAACCCGGACCAGTTCATGAGCGCCGTCAGAAAGGCGCATGGTCTGGTTCGGTCCTTCCAGGGCGAGGGCGCTGCCTCGAAATTCCGGGAGGAAGTGGAGGCCAACTTCCCATGAGGCCGATGGTCTTTTGGTCAGCCCAAACCGAACCGATCGGCCCGTGACTGCGGCCAGTAGTGGCGGTACACGTTCTGCAGGCCTTCGGTGCTCTCGCGCAGCAGCGCACCGGCGGGCACTTCGGGCAGCAAGGTCGCGAGCAGGCGCACCTCGTTTTCATTCACGCGGCGCACGATGTGGTGGGCGGTGATTTCGCCCGGGTGGTGCAACCCGGCGGCCTGCACCAACTCCTGCAGGGCCTTGAGTGTTTGCTGGTGGAAGTTGAACACGCGCTGTGCCTTGTCGGGCACGACCAGCGCCTGTTGCCGGATCGGGTCTTGCGTGGTCACGCCGGTGGGGCAGTGGCCGGTGTGACAGGTCTGGGCCTGGATGCAGCCGAGCGCGAACATGAAGCCGCGCGCGCTGTTGCACCAGTCGGCGCCGATGGCCATGGCGCGCGCCACATCAAAGGCGCTGATGATCTTGCCGGATGCGCCGATCTTGATGCGGTCGCGCAGGTTCAGGCCCACCAGCGTGTTGTGCACCAGGCGCAGGCCTTCTTGCAGCGGTGCGCCCACGTGGTCGGTGAACTCCAGCGGTGCCGCACCGGTGCCGCCCTCGGCCCCATCAACCACGATGAAGTCCGGCGTGATGCCGGTCTCCAGCATGGCGCGGGCGATGGCGAACCATTCCCAGGGGTGGCCGATGCAGAGCTTGAAGCCGGTGGGCTTGCCGCCCGAGAGCGCGCGCAGCCGGGCGATGAAGTGCAGCAACTCCATGGGGGTGGCAAAGGCGCTGTGCGTGGCCGGGCTCACGCAGTCCTGACCCACCAGCACGCCGCGCGCGGCCGCGATCTCGGGCGTGACCTTGGGGCCGGGCAGCACGCCGCCGTGGCCGGGTTTGGCGCCCTGACTGAGCTTGACCTCGATCATCCTGACCTGCGCATCCAGCGCGCTGGCCTTGAACTTGTCTTCGCTGAAGCGGCCGGCCTCGTCGCGGCAGCCGAAGTAGCCCGAGCCGATTTCCCAGACCAGGTCGCCGCCGTGCAGCCGGTGCCAGGCCGAGATGGAGCCTTCGCCGGTGTCGTGCGCGAAGCCGCCGCGCTGGGCACCCGCGTTGAGCGCCTGGATCGCATGGGCCGAGAGCGCGCCGAAGCTCATGGCCGAGATGTTGAACACACTGGCCTCGTAAGGGTGTTTGCAGGCCGGTCCGCCGATGGTGATGCGGAAATCGTGCGAGGCGATGTGCGTCGGCACGAGCGAGTGGTTGAGCCATTCATGGCCGTCGGCCTTCACGTCGAGCTGGGTGCCGAAGGGGCGTTTGTCGGTCTCGCCCTTGGCGCGCGCATAGGCCAGGCTGCGCTGGCTGCGTGAAAACGGGGTCGCCTCGTTGTCGCTTTCGATGAAGTACTGCCGCATCTCGGGCCGGATTTTTTCCAGCATGAAGCGCAGGTGACCGATGACCGGGTAGTTGCGCAGCACCGAGCTCTTGGTCTGGCGCATGTCCCACCAGCCCAGCACCGACAGGCCGGTGAACAGCAGGAACCAGAAGCCGCCGACGCCGAAACCCACCAGGGTGAACAGACTGAGCAGCGCGCACAGCACGCACAGGGCGATGGCGGTGTAGCGCACCGGGTAGAGGGCGTTGAGGCGGTCGAGCATGGGGGCTTTCGGGCGTGCAGCGGGGCTACACTGGCCAGCATCATAAAACCCGACCCCGACATGCCCATGACGACCACCCCCCTGAGCCAGCCGCTGGACAACGGCGATTTCGATGCGCTCGACGCCATCCTGGACGACCTGCGCACCCGCGGCGACGACGTGCCGCAATGGGAGTTTTGCGAAGGCGCCATCGCCGCGCTGCTGTGCACGCGCCGCCTTGTGCCGACCAGCGAGTACCTGCCGGTGCTGCTGGGCATCGGCGACGGCGCACCCGGCGTGCCCAGCGGTGAAGAGGGCGACACCTGGTTCGCCGATGAAGCGCAGTACCAGCGGTTCATGGCGCTGTGGACGCGCCGCTGGAACGAAGTGGCCGCCGCGCTGGAAGCGAATGTGGAAACCCTGGACGACGAGCGCGCCTACCACCCCGAGGTGATGGACGTGCGCGGCGCCGTGGCGGCGCTGCCTGAAGAAGTGCGCGCCGAGATGGGTGACCAGGAACTGCCGGCCTACGGCCAGGTGTGGGCGCTGGGCTTCATGTTCGTGGTGGAAAACTGGGCCGAAGAGTGGGCCGAGCCGCGCGACAAAGAGGCCGCCGAGTGGCTCAACGATGCGCTGGACACCCTGGTCGCACTGACCGAAGACGACACCGGCAAACCCGCGTTTTCACTGCACAGCGAAGACGGCCCGCCCAGCGTGAGTGAAGACCGCATGAACAACTTTGGCTCGGCGATCTGGGCGGTGTACGACCTGCGCCAGCTCTGGCAAAGCCTGGGCCCGCGCGTGGACCCGGTGCGCAGGGCGAGCGAGCCCGGCCGCAACGACCCCTGCCCTTGCGGCAGCGGCAAAAAATACAAGAAGTGCCACGGCGCCTGACCTCGGCATGGCCGGGGTCAAGCCTTCTGCATCTCGCGCAGGAGGCTCAATACGCGGGCACGGCTGCGCTCGAAGTCGGTGTTGAGCAGGGTGCTGGCCAGATCCATGCGGTCCTGCAGCGCGAGCTTCAGGGCCTCTTCGGCCAGCTCGTGGAAGTGCCGGTGTTCGCGCAGCAGCACGGCAAACGCCGGATGCTCGCCCGGTGCGCGCGCGGCCGAGCGCAGCAGCCACTGGCCCAGTTCGCTCTGCTCGGCGCCGGGCAGCTGGCGCACCGGTGGTGAATCGCCCTGGTTGATGTGGCTCAGGTGGTCGTTGAACGCCACGCACCATTCCAGATGGTGGATGACGGCCGATTGCAGGTCCAGGCGGTCCAGGCGGCTGGCCAGCGGGCGCGCTTCGGCAACCCTGGCGGGTGGGCGGGCAGCCTGCTGCGCTTCGGCGGGCACCGAGCGAGAGCCGCGCAGCCATTGATACAGTTTGTGAAGTGGCATGGCACCGCCAGCATAGGTGCGGGTCGCACAACGCCGCTGCGGCGGCGACACAAAACCGGTGCTTCGTGCGAGCGCGTCACCCGGGCATGGCGCGCACGCATCGGCGCTGTGCGCTTTTGCGCGCCGTTGTCGCGTGCGGCGTGCGTTTTCAGGCCACGAGCTCGAAGCTCGCTGTGTCCAGCACCTGCCCGTTCACGCTCAGCGCCACGCGGTGGGTGCCGGGGTAGAGCGTGCGCGTGCTCAGCGGGCGCAGGCTGTGGCGTTTGTCCAGGCGGCGGCTCTCGCCCGCGGCCAGGGTGAGCTTCCAGCCTTTGAAGACCTTGGGCGAGGTGCTGCCGCTGGCGCGCACGTGGTGCACCACGTAGTCCACCACCAGCGGCTGGGGCTGGCGGCTGGTGGAGCGCAGCGTGGCGGTCAGCGCGATCTCGCCGCCCACGTTCACCCGCTGTGCCGAGAGGGCGAGAGAAGCCACACCCTGCAGGCCATGGGCCAGGCCCCAGGCCGCCAGCGTGGGTGCATGGCCTTGTTTGATGAGGCTGCGGCTGGCGTGGCGCAGCAGGGCGCTGCGCTGTGCGCTGGCCTGGCGCAGGTGTTCGTGCACCCAGTCTGCGACGATCCCAGGGTGGTCCTTGGCGATGTCGTTCAGGTGGTTGGCCACGCTGCGGCGCACGTAGGCGCTGGGGTCGTCCTGCAGCGCGCGCAGCAGCGGCAGCGTGGGCGCCGGGTCGGCCACCAGCGCCTGCAGTCGCAGACCCCAGGGCAGGCGCGGGCGCGAACCTTCACTCACCAGGCGGCGCACGTGCGCGCTCGGATCGTGCACCCAGGTGCCGATGGTGGCCAGGGTTGTTTCAGGGTGCTGCTGAATGAAGGGGCGGATCGCGAATTCGGCCGAAAAACGCTGGGTGAGTGCGTGCAGGCATTGCAAGGCGCGCGGCGCATCGGCCATGCCGCGGCGCCACGAATTCGCCCATGGACCAGACCACCCAGCCCGAGACCGGCCTCGCTCTGCGCGGCGCTCAGCCCGCTGGGTTCGCCGTCGGCGTCCAGCGGTATCGGCTCCGCCAGGCTGGCTTCGAGCACCCGGGCGGCGGTGTTGAAGTCGGCGGGAAGGGTGGCCTCCAGCGCGTCGGCCAGCCGCATGGCGCGGGCCTTGAATTCGAGCCCGTCCAGGCCGTGTGCGGCGCGCCGCTCGAAGCCTTGACGGTCGAACGCGGGCCACACGCGCTGCAGGTGCTGCCCGGCGCGGGCCACCGTGCCGGTGTTGATGAGGTTTTTGAAGGGTTCCATGGCTCCGTTCAACCTATTGATCCGGCCCCGTGAAGTATCAACCGTTCGCCCTGAGCCTGTCGAAGGGCAACGACCAGATCAGCCCGAACGGAACTCAAGACTTCATCGGGCCGGAGCAATAGGTTCACAGCAGGGGTGGCAGTTCGCGCGCCAGAAAATCGAAGACGGCGCGCATGCGGTGGCTGTTCCGGATCTCGCGGTGCACCACCAGCCACACCGGCAGCGAGGGCAGGGTCAGATCGGGCAGCACCGGCACCAGCAGCGGGTCGTCGCGCAGCAGGGTGCTGGCCACGAAACCGATGCCCAGCCCGGCGCGCAGCGCGGCCCAGTAGGCGATCAGGTCGTCGGTGCGCAGCGCGAACTGCTCCGGCCCCACCGGGTGGCCCATGGCGGCGAATCCGCGCACGATGTCCTGCACGCGGTCATGGCCCACCAGCTCGTGGTGCAGCAGGTCGGCGGGTTCCCGGGGCGTGCCGCGCCGGGCCAGGTAGTCCCGGTGCGCGCAGGCGCTCACGCCCACCTGCCCGACGCGCCGCGCCACCAGCGAGCCCTGTACCGGACGGACCATGCGGATCGCGATGTCGGCTTCGCGGCGCTGCAGGTCGCTCACCGTGTTGCTCACCACCAGCTCGACCTGCACGCCCGGCAACTCGGCGCGCATCCGGGCCAGCAGCGGTGGCAGCAGGAAGCAGCCCACCGGCTGGCTGGCCGAGAGGCGCACCGTGCCCGCGAGGGACGCCTGCGAGCGCTGTGCTCCGCGCACGAGTGTCTGCGCGCCGACCTCCATGGCCCGCGCCGCTTCGGCCAGACGGGCCGCCGCAGGCGTGGGAATCAGGCCGCGGCCAGTGCGTTCGAACAGGGTGGTGCCCAGTTGCGTTTCGAGCGCCGACAGGTGGCGCCCCACCGTGGGCTGGCTGATGCCCAGCGCCCGCGCTGCGCCGAGCAGGCTGCCGTGCTGGTGCGCGGCCAGGAAGGAGGGGATCAGCTGCCAGTTGAAATCGGACATGTTCAAAAATGCATACCGGGTGTGCACATCGGGTGCATTGTGCCGGGGCACTCCGCCACCCACAATGACCGCATGTCTGAACCGCACACCGCTACTTCTTCCGGCTCCGGCCTGCACACCGTCCTGGGCGCGGGCGGCGTGATCGCCCGCGAGCTGTCGCTGCAACTGGCGCGCGACGGGCAGCGCATCCGCCAGGTGGCGCGCCACCCGGTGGCGGTGCAGCCCGGCGACGAGCTGAAAGCCGCCGACCTGCTGGACGCCCGCGCCACCGCCGACGCGGTGGCGGGCAGCGCGGTGGTGTACCTGGTGGCGGGGCTGCCGTACCGCGCTGCGGTCTGGCAGGCGCAATGGCCACGGGTGATGCAGAACACCATCGACGCCTGCCGCCGCCATGGCGCGCGGCTGGTGTTCTTCGACAACGTCTATGCCTACGGCCAGGTGGGCGGCGCGATGACCGAAGACACGCCCTTCAACCCCTGCAGCCGCAAGGGCGAGGTGCGCGCCGCCATCGCCAGCACGCTGCTGGGCGCCATGCAGCGCGGTGAGCTGCAGGCGCTGATCGCCCGCGCGGCCGATTTCTACGGCCCGGGTGCCCGGCTCAGCCTGCTGCAAGCGGTGTTTTTCGCGCGGCTGCGCGCGGGGAAAGCGCCGCAGTGGCTGGGCAACCCGGATCTGGCCCACACCTTCACCTTCACGCCCGATGCCGGGCGGGCGCTGGCGCTTCTGGGGCAGAGTCCGGCGGCGTTCGGACAGAGCTGGCACCTGCCGACGGCGCAGACGCTGGACGGCGCGGCGGTGACCGGTCGGTCACTGGCGCGAACCCTGTGCGCCATCGCAGGCCAGCCCGCGCGCCTGCAGGTGGCGCCGCCGTGGCTGCTGCACGCCATGGGCTGGTTCGTGCCGGTGCTGCGCGAGAACCGCGAAATGATGTACCAGTACCAGCAAGACTACCGCTTTCACAGCGACAAGATGGAGCAGGCCTTTGGCCTGCAGCCCACGCCGTATGGCGAGGGGCTGTTGCAGACCTGGCGCTCAGGGCGGTGAGAGCCGGGCCAGCAGCCCGGCCAGCGCGTGTGTCACCGTGGCCTGGCGCACGGCAGAGCGGTCGCCGTCAAAGCGCCGGTGTTCGGTGCACACGCCTTCGGGCGTGGCCCAGCCGAACCACACCGTGCCGACCGGTTTCTCGGCGCTGCCCCCGGTGGGGCCGGCCACGCCGGTCACGGCCACCGACCAGTGTGCGTGCGCGTTGGCCACCGCACCGGCGGCCATGGCGCGCACCACCGGTTCGCTCACCGCGCCGTGCTCGGCGATGAGCGCTGCGGGCACACCCAGCAGTTCGCTCTTGGCGGCGTTGGAGTAGGTGACGAAGCCGCGTTCGAACCAGTCGCTCGATCCGCTGATCTCGGTGCACGCGCCCGCGATCAGGCCGCCGGTGCAGCTCTCGGCGGTGGCCATCATCTGGCCGCGTGCCCTGAGGGTGGCGGCGAGCTGTTCGACCAAATCATGGGTGTTGGGCATGTCAAAACTTCCAGAGGGCAATGACCAGCAGCGTGCAGCCGGCCGCCGCAAAGTCGTCGAGCAGGATGCCGAAGCCGCCACGCGGGCCGAAACCCTTGAAGGTCCGGTCGGCCCAGGCCATCGGGCCGAACTTCAGCGCGTCGAAAAAACGGAACAGGCCGAACGCCACCAGCTGGCCCCACAAGCCGGTGGGCGATACCAGCCACAGCACCAGCCAGAACGCGACCACCTCGTCCCACACGATCTGGCCCGGGTCGGCAATGCGCATGTGCATCGCGGTCACGGTGCAGGCCCACCAGCCGATCAGCGTGCCCAGGCCGATCAGGACGGCCCAGCCCGCATCGCTCATGAACGGCTGCAACACCACAAAGCTGGCCCAGGCCCAGAGCGTGCCCACGGTGCCGGGTGCCTGGCGCGCCAGGCCCGCGCCCGCGCCCAGCGCAATGAAGTGGGCCGGGTGCCCGAAGGCAAAAGCCAGCGTCGGGCGGATCAGCGGCGCGGCCGGTGCCGGGGCGGCGGGAATTTGGTCAACCATGCGGTGGATTATTGGGTGCTTTATCCGCCCGACACGATCCAGCGTGCGGCGCGCTCGGCGATCATCAGGGTCGGGCTGTTGGTGTTGCCGCTGGTGATGGTGGGCATCACGCCCGCGTCCACCACCCGCAGCCCGGCCACGCCGCGCACCCGCAACTGGCTGTCGACCACCGCCATGGGGTCGCTGCCCGGCCCATCCACCCGGCCCATCTTCGTGGTGCCGACCGGGTGGAAGATGGTGCTGGCGATGTCACCGGCCAGGCGCGCCAAGTCTTCGTCGCTCTGGTACTGCAGGCCGGGCTTGAATTCTTCGGGCCGGTACTTCGCCAGCGCGGGCTGGCCAACGATGCGCCGCGTCACGCGCAGGCTGTCGGCCGCCACCCGCCGGTCTTCTTCGGTTGACAGGTAATTGGGCGCGATGGCGGGCGCGTCTTCACACCGCGCCGTCTTGATGCGCACATGCCCGCGGCTGCTGGGGTTGAGGTTGCACACGCTGGCGGTGAAGGCCGGGAAGTTGTGCAGCGGCTCGCCAAACGCGTCGAGTGAGAGCGGTTGCACGTGGTACTCCAGGTTGGCGTGCGCCTGCGCGGGGTCGCTGCGGGTGAAGGCGCCGAGCTGGCTGGGCGCCATGCTCATGGGGCCGCTGCGTTTGAGCGCGTATTCCAGCCCGATGGCCACCTTGCCCCAGAGCGAATGGGCCAGCGTGTTGAGCGTTTTTGCGCCCTGCACCTTGTAGACCGAGCGGATCTGCAGGTGGTCCTGCAGGTTCTCGCCCACGCCCGGAAGTTCGTGCTGCACCTCGACGCCTGCGGCCCGCAACACGGCGCCGGGACCGATGCCCGAGAGCTGCAGGACCTGCACCGAGCCGATGCTGCCCGCGCTGAGCACCACCTCGCGCGCGGCGCTCACGCTCAGGCGCTGGCCCTGGCGGACCAGGTCCGCGCCGGTGCAGCGCAGGGCGCCCGCCGCGTTGCGCTCCAGCCGCAGCCGCTCGACCTGCGTCTCGGTCCACACGGTGAGGTTGGGTCGGTGCTGCACCGGGCGCAGAAAGGCCTTGCTCGCGTTCCAGCGCCAGCCCGCCTTCTGGTTGACCTCGAAATAGCCCACGCCTTCGTTGTCGCCGGTGTTGAAGTCGGTGCGGGCGGGCAGGCCGGCCTGTTGCGCCGCCTGGGCAAAGGCGTCGAGCACGTCCCAGCGCAGGCGCTGCTTTTCGATGCGCCACTCGCCGGTGCTGCCGGTGGCCCGGTGGCCGTGCAGCGCGGCAAAAGCCGGGTCCTGCTGCGCGTCCAGGCGGTGGTGGTCTTCGTGCGCCTTGAAGAAGGGCAGCGCGTTGGCCCAGTTCCAGCTGGCGTCGCCGGTGAGCGCGGCCCACTGGTCGTAGTCGCGCGCCTGGCCGCGCATGTAGATCATGCCGTTGATGCTGGAGCAGCCGCCCAGCGTCTTGCCGCGCGGGTAACGCAAGCGGCGGCCATTCAGGCCCGGGTCGGGCTCGGTCTGGTAGAGCCAGTCGGTGCGTGGGTTGCCGATGCAGTACAGGTAACCCACCGGGATGTGGATCCAGGGGTGGTCGTCTTTGCGACCGGCCTCGATCAGCAGCACACGCTGGCTGGCATCGGCACTCAGGCGGTTGGCCAGCAGGCAGCCGGCGGTGCCCGCGCCGATGACGATGTGGTCGAAGGTGGTGCTGGAGGGGGTGTTCATGGAACGGGGGGTCTCCGTCGGGCGCAAGCCTGGAGCTTACTGCGCACACCGCCCGCTGCGGGGTCCGGCGGCCACGCACGCGACAGCGTGGCTCGGCACGATCAGCTCGGCGCGTGCGTTTGCGCCAGAAAGAAGCGCAGCATCTCGACCGATGCGTTCGGGCCGTCGCGGTCGGTGAACGATCCCGCCGCATCGCCGCCCGACCAGGCGTGGCCGGCGCCGTGCAGCGTCCAGACTTCAACACACGGGCGACCGCTGGCATCCGTGTGCAGGGTGCGGGTGTGGCGGCGCGTGCCAGAGCTGCCCTGCTCGGTGACGGTGGTCAGGCCGCTGGCGCCTGCCTTGCGTGCATGGGCCCGCACGGCCTGCTCGGCAATCTGTGCGCCGTTGCCGGGTTGCACGGTGTGGTCGCGGTCGCCGTGGAACACGATCACCGGCACAGCCTGCGTGGCCGGGCGGCGCGGGTCGTGGGCGGTGCCGGGCAGGTGCGCGTGGCCCATGACGGGGCGGCCCTTCATGGCGGCCATGGCGGAGGGGATGTCGTGCGCCGCAGCGTAGGGCAGGCCCGAGTGCGCGCCCACGGCGGCGAACCATTCGGGGTAGGTCTCGCCCAAGATCACCGCCATCGCCGCGCCGGCCGATAGACCGGCGACAAAAATGCGTTGCGGGTCCACCCCGTGCTCGGCGACCACGGCCTGCACCATACCGACAATCAGCTCCGGTTCTCCGCCCTGGCGCACCTGGTCTTCGGCGCGAAACCAGTTCCAGCAGCGCGCGGCGTTGGCGCTCGCGGCCTGTTCGGGGTAAAGCACCAGAAAGCCGTGCTGATCGGCCAGGCGGTTCATCTGGGTGCCGACGGCAAAGTCGTCGGCGCTCTGGGTACAGCCGTGCAGCATGACCACCAGCGGCAGCGGCTTGGCGCGCTGCCCGGCCTGGCACGCGGGGATGTAGAGCCAGTGGTCGCGCGAGCCGACGGCGGTGCTGTGCGTGCGCCGCACGAACTGCCCGGGTGCGGCCACCCGATCGAGGGCCTGATCGGCCTGCGTGCGGGGTTCACGGCCCAGTCCGGACGAGGCCAGTGCGCTGCGGATGTTGTCTCTGACACCGCGCAGCGAGCCGCTGCCGATGTCGAGCCCGGCGGCTTTGAGCGCGTTGCGGATGGTGTTCAGGATGTTCATGGCCAGGGCGTGCGGTGCGGGATGGTGCGGGGGTGGGGTCAAGCCTATCAAAGCCCCGTGACCCGCAGCACACACCGGTCTGAGCCTCAGCCTCTGAGCAGGGCGATCACTTCTTCGTCTGACACCTGCGGGAAATCGCGGTACCACTGACCGACAGAGCCGAAAGCATCGGGCGCGTGCAGGCAGACCACCTCGTCGGCCATCGGCTGGATGGTGGCCAGCGCTTCGCGCGATGCCACAGGCACCGCGCAGACCAGCTTGAGGGGGTGGCGCCCCCGGTGGTCGCTCAACCGGTCCGCCAGCTGGCGGACCGCGTCTTCACGGTTCTCGAACATGGCGACACCGCCGGATCATTGCAGTCTTTTGATCAGGCTGGAGGTGTCCAGCCGGTTGCCGCCCATGGCCTGCACGTCGGCGTAGAACTGATCGACCAGCGCCGTCACCGGCAGGCGCGAGCCGTTGCGCTGGGCTTCGTCAAGAACCAGCCCGAGGTCCTTGCGCATCCAGTCCACGGCAAAGCCGAAATCGAACTGGCCCGCGACCATGGTCTTGCCCCGGTTGTCGAGCTGCCAGCTCTGCGCCGCGCCCTTGCCGATCACGTCCAGCACCTGGTTCATGTCCAGCCCGGCCTTCTGCCCAAAAGCAATCGCCTCGGCCAGGCCTTGCACCAGGCCGGCGATGCAGATCTGGTTCACCATCTTGGTCAGCTGGCCCGCGCCACTGCGGCCCATGAGCGTGAAAGCGCGCGCGAAAGCCATGCCGAGCGGCTGCACCGTGTTGAAGGCCTTGGTGTCGCCGCCGCACATGACCGTGAGCATGCCGTTCTGGGCGCCCGCCTGGCCACCCGAGACCGGTGCATCGACAAAGGCCAGCCCCAGGCTCTTCGCCGCAGCGTACAGCTCGCGCGCCACGCCGGCCGAGGCCGTGGTGTGGTCCACAAACACCGCGCCCGGCGCCATGCCGGCAAATGCGCCATCGGCCCCCCCTGTGATGGAGCGAAGATCGTCGTCGTTGCCGACGCAAGAGAACACGATGTCGGCACCCGTCGCTGCCGCGCGCGGCGTGGCCTGGGCCACCCCGCCGAACTCGGCCACCCAGGCCTGCGCCTTGGCCGGTGTGCGGTTGTAAACCGTCACCGCATGCCCGGCCTTGGCCAGATGCCCGGCCATGGGAAAACCCATGACACCCAGGCCGAGAAACGCGACCTGCTTGGGCGCAACAGGTTCGTAGGTTTTGGTGGCGATGCTGCTCATGGAAAAGGTCCTGG
>PNMN01000042.1 GCA_013823655.1 Comamonadaceae bacterium
AGGAGCCTGCCATGCCCCCCACCATCGCCACCAGCCTCAAACTGCCCGCCGAACTCAAGGCCGCCATCGACGAAGACGCGCACAAGCAGGGTCTGAGCAGCCATGCTTACATGGTCAGGACCCTGGCCGACGCAGCCGAGAGGGCGCGCCTGCGTGAGCAGTTCACACAGGATGCGCTCGCTGCGGAGCAGGACATGCTGGCCCGTGGCGCTTACGACCTCGCCGACGTGAAAGCCTACTTCGAGGCGCGTGCACGTCGTGAACACCCTGAGCGTCCGCCCCTTCGCCCGGTGGTTCGCTGATGGCCGTTCGTGTCCAAGTTGCCGCAGATGCGTGGTCCGATCTTGATGAACTGGTGGACTTTCTGCTGGCTCAGGACGATCCGGCTGCGCTTGACTTGCTGGCCTTCGTGCTGGACGGGCTCCAGGTGCTGACCCACCAGCCCGGTATCGGGCGCCCCGTTGCCGGTGGGCTGCGAGAACTGATCTTGCACCGGGGCAAAAGCGGCTACCTTGTCAAATACCGATACCTGCCCGAACTGGCGGCTGTGCGCGTGATGCGCATCCGTCATCAGCGCCAATCCGGATACACCGAAAGAGACATCTGACATGGTCACCAAAAAACCCAAAGGCCTCGGCCGCGGACTCGAAGCCCTGCTCGGTCCCAAGGTCGCGGAAGCCGCTTCGCCCGACGCGCAGGACAACGCGCGCAATGCCACGCCCAGCAGCCTGCCGCTGACCGAGCTGGTGGCGGGCCAGTACCAGCCGCGCACCCGCATGGACGAGGGCGCGCTCTACGAACTGGCCGAGTCGATCAAGGCGCAGGGCGTGATGCAGCCGATCCTGGTGCGCCAGCTGGCCGACGGCCCGAACGCCGGCAAGTTCGAGATCATCGCCGGCGAACGGCGCTTCCGCGCCTCGAAGCTGGCCGGGCTGGACAGCGTGCCGGTGCTGGTGCGCGACGTGCCCAACGAAGCGGCGGCGGCGATGGCGCTGATCGAGAACATGCAGCGCGAAGACCTGAACCCGCTGGAAGAGGCGCAGGGCCTGCAGCGCCTGGTGAAAGAGTTTGGACTCACTCACGAGCAGGCGGCGCAGGCCGTGGGCCGTTCGCGCAGCGCCGCCAGCAACCTGCTGCGTCTGCTGCAGCTGGCCGAGCCGGTGCAGACCATGCTGATGGCGGGCGACATCGACATGGGTCACGCGCGTGCCCTGCTGGCGCTGGAGAAGGTGGCGCAGATCACGGCGGCGAACCAGATCGCGGCCAAAAAAATGTCGGTGCGCGAGGCCGAAAGCCTGGTCAAGAAGCTGGGCGCCGAATTCAACCTGGTGCCGCAAAAACCCGCCAAGGACAAGTCGCGCGACATCAAGCGGGTGGAAGAAGAGCTGTCCGACCTGCTGACCGCCGAGGTCGAGGTGCGGGTGAAAAAGCGCGTCAAACGCCACGGCCGGGTGGAAGAGATGGGCGAACTGGCGATCCAGTTCGGCTCGCTCGACGAGCTCAACGGCCTGATCGACAAACTGCGCGGGTGATCAGGCGAAATGGTCGAAGCCGACGGCCTGCCAGCGCAGCGCTTGCCCGTCAGCGGCCAGCAGGCGCAGGCCGGGCTGGTCGGTGATCGCGCCGATGCGCGTGACCCCCGTGTCGCTGGCCTGCGCCGCCGCCTGCACCGATTCGCGTGCCGAAGGCGGCGCGGTGAACAGCAGCTCGTAGTCGTCACCGCCACCGAGCAGGCAGGTCTGGCGCTCGGCTTCGGGCAGCGCGGCCAGGGCGGGCGCCAGCGGCAACGCAGCCAGATGGAGCTCTGCGCCGACGCCGCTGGCGCGCAGGATGTGGCCCAGATCGCCCGCCAGGCCGTCGCTCAGGTCCAGCGCCGCGTGCGCCACCCCGGCCAGTGCCCGGCCCAGCGCCAGGCGGGGCATCGGGCGCTCCAGACGTGCCCGCAGATCAGAGGGCAGCATGGTGCCGACGGCGGCGCGCGCCCAGGGTGTGCCCAGCAGCCATTCCAGCGCCAGCCGCGCTTCTCCGGTGCGGCCGCTGACATAGAGGTCGTCGCCCACCCGCGCCGCGTCGCGCCGCAGCGCGCGGCTGGGGGTCACTTCGCCAAAGACGGTGATGCAAAGGTTCAGCGGCCCGCGCGTGGTGTCACCGCCCACCAGCGGGCAGGCGTGTGCGTCGGCCAGCGCGAACAGGCCGCGCGCAAATCCGGCCAGCCAGGCATCGTCGGCGCGCGGTAGCGAGAGCGCGAGCGTGAAGCCCAACGGCCGCGCGCCCATGGCGGCCAGGTCGCTCAGGTTCACCGCCAGCGCCTTGTGGCCCAGGGCCTCGGGACCCACGTCGGCCAAAAAGTGCCGCCCCTCGACCAGCATGTCGGTGGACACCGCCAGCTGGTGACCGGGTGTCGGCTGCAGCAGCGCGCAGTCGTCGCCCACGCCCAGCAGCACCTGCGTGGGCTGCGCCACGCCAGCGCGCTGGAAGTGGCGGCGGATCAGTTCGAATTCACCCATGCCGAAGTCCGACATCTGGCACCCCGACCCAGCGTCCCACCGGGGCCGCTAGTGCAGCACCCGTTGGGGGGTATCGCCGGTGTCGCTGCCGTCGGCCATGAGTGCGAATTCGGGCACGATGGCTTCGAAGCGCTCGCCGTCTTCGGCGACGCAGAAGTAACTGCCGCGCATGCTGCCGCTGCGCGTGCGCAGGCGCGTGCCGCTGGTGTACTGGAACGACTCGCCCGGCCGCAACAGCGGCTGGTTGCCCACCACACCCAGGCCTTTGACTTCTTCGGTGTGGCCCAGCGCGTCATCGACCAGCCAGTGGCGCGAAATCAGCTGCGCCGACACATCGCCGACGTTGGTGATGGTGATGGTGTAGGCGAAGGCGAAGAGATCTTCGTCGGGCGAAGATTGTTCGGCGAGGTATTGCGGTTCGACTTCGCAGGAGAACTGGTATTTGGCCATGGGCGGCATGTTAACGCGGGGCAGAAAACCCGGCGCGCCTGCGAGAATGCCGCTTCGTTCCACCGCCTTGCTCGAACATGACCACCTACCGCATCGCCCCGTCCATCCTGTCCGCCGACTTTGCCCGCCTGGGCGAGGAGGTGAAAAACGTCATCGCCGCCGGCGCCGACTGGATCCACTTCGACGTGATGGACAACCACTACGTGCCCAACCTGACCTTCGGACCCATGGTCTGCCAGGCGCTAAAAGCCCACGCCAAAAAGCCCGACGGCACGCCGGTGCCGATCGACGTGCACCTGATGATCCAGCCGGTGGACGCGCTGGCGGGCGCCTTCATCGACGCCGGTGCCGACCTGGTGAGCTTTCACCCCGACGCCAGCGCCCATGTGCACCGCAGCGTGCAGGCCATCAAGGCCCGGGGCAGCAAGGCCGGCCTGAGCTTCAACCCGGCCGAGCCGCTGGATGTGCTGGACTGGGTGATCGATGACATCGACCTGATCCTGATCATGAGCGTGAACCCGGGCTTCGGCGGCCAGAGCTTCATCGACGCCGCGCTGCGCAAGATCGAAGCGGCCAGGAAACGCATCGAAGCCAGCGGCAAGGACATCCGGCTGGAGGTGGACGGCGGCATCAAGGCCGACAACATCCGCCGCGTGGCCGACGCCGGCGCCGACACCTTCGTGGCCGGCAGCGCGATCTTCGGCAAGCCGGACTACCAGGCGGTCATCGACGACATGCGCAAGGCGCTGACGTAACCCCCCCGCGCCGCTTCGCGCCACCCCCAGGGGCGATGCCTGTGGCCCGTCCTGAGCTTGGGCCTGTCCTGAGCTTGACGAAGGGTCGAAGGGCGGTTCCACGGCATCCTGGGCTTGGACACCATCTCGGGAGAGTTTTCTTGAAAATTTCGGGCATCAAGGCCGTGATCGTCGACCTGGACGGCACGATGGTCGATACGCTGGGCGATTTCGTCGTGGCGCTGAACCACACGCTGGACGACCTGCGCCTGCCGCCGGTGGACCGCGCGCTGGTCGAGCGTTCGGTGGGCAAAGGTTCCGAGCACCTGGTGCGCACCGTGCTCGGCCACCAGCTGGCCCTGCCCGAAGTGGTCGCGGCCGGCGCCGTGGCGCTGGACTGGCCGCGCGAGCAACTGGACCAGCTGGCGCTGGAGCGCTACCAGCACCACTACCACTTCATCAACGGCCAGCACTCGACCGTGTATCCGGGCGTGCTGGAGGGCTTGCAGCGCCTGCAGGCGGCCGGTCTGCCCATGGCCTGCCTGACCAACAAGCCGCTGCTCTTTGCCCGGGCGCTGCTGGAGATCAAAGGCCTGGATGCCTTCTTCGCGCAGGTGTTCGGTGGTGACAGCTTCGAGCGCAAGAAACCCGACCCGCTGCCGCTGCTGAAAACCTGTCAGGCGCTGGGCACCTTGCCAGCGCAGACGCTGGTGGTCGGCGACTCGCAAAACGACGGCATCGCCGCGCGCGCTGCGGGTTGTCCGGTGGCACTGGTGACCTACGGCTACAACCACGGTGACCCGATCAACCAGGCGCCGCACGACCGGCTGCTGGATTCGCTGACCGAGCTGCTGGACTGAGCAACCGTGTTGAAAGTCAAGTCTGCGGTGTCGGGTTTGAACCGGGTGGCGGGCGTGCGGCGGCTGTCTGGCATCGGCGGGCTGGCATGATGTCGGGCTTGCCCGGCAACCGGGTTCCCTTATTTCTGCTCCGCCATGAACGCCTGCGCCCACGACACGCCCGACAACGCCGCACCGGCGCCCGCTGAAAGCCCGGCGCTGCAACCGGCTGCTGCCACCACCCGCCCGCCGCGCCGCAACGGCGGCCCGCGTCCGCCGCGCCCGGCCAACACCGAGCGCCCGAGCGCTGCGGCCCCCGCGCGCCAGCATCCGGTGCTCGACCAGCTGGCCGCGCTCTACCCCGCGCTGTTTGGCCAGACGCTGCTGCCGCTCAAGCGCGGCATCTACGAAGACCTGCTGGCAGCCCACCCGGACGTGCTGGACAAAGACAGCCTCAAGGCCGCGCTGGCGCTGCACGCGCGGTCGTCGCGCTACCTCACGGTGGTGGCGTCGGGCCTGCAACGGCACGATCTGAATGGCCAGCCGGTGGAAGCCCTCACGCCCGAGCAGGTGCACCACGCGCTGATCGAAGTGTTCCGCCGCCGTGGCGCGCGCAGCCGGGAAGACCTGCGCCCCAAACTGCGCCAGCGCATCCTGCAGGCGTATGAAGCGTCGGGCCTGTCACCCGACGACTACACCCAGCGCGTGCAGGGGCGCGACGAAGAGGTGAACCAGCTCACCCGCGCCGCCCTGGCCGATGCCAGCGCCCGCGCGGCGCGCGAGGACGCGCTGCTGCGCGCCTTTGAAGCCAGCGGCCAGCCGATCAACGGGTTTGCCGACATGTACGGTCTGCACATCCTGGACGCCAACCGTTCGCTGGAGCGTGCCCGCGCCCGGCAAGCCAGCCGCACGCCAGGCGGTTGAGCGTCCGCTGCAGGAGGTCCGGGCGCACCGCTCGCTCGCCGCTGAGCGAGGAACAGGGCATCGGCAACGCCACCATGCCGACGCCGACCACGGGCCGACAGGTTTTTACAGTTTCCCGTGCTGCGTTTCGCTCAGCGCGCTGAAGTCGCTGTGCGATTCGGGCGCTGGCAGGTTGCGCAGCAGCACGTCCAACCCGGATGACCCGCCGCGCAGCGGTGCCTGCACGCTCTCCAGCGCCTTGCGGAAGGCCTCCAGCTCGTCCCGACCGACGGCCTGCCTGGGTGCCCCCGGTGCAGCCCGTTCGGGGCGGGGTATGGCGGTGTCGCTTTGCAGCGGCGCCGGTGCCGAGGCCTGTGCCTCGCGCTGGGTCTGCGCGGCCACGGCGGCTTTCAGGGCCATGCCGCGCTGGTCGTGCACCGCTTTGCGCCGCCAGTAGACTGAACCCACCTTCATGTCGTGGCGCGACTCGGCGCTGGTCTGGATCCAGCGCTCGATCTCCAGCAGGTAGGCGTCGGGCATGACCTCGGCGGGCAAGGCCAGATCGATCAGCACCAGGAAGCTGTCGCCGTTGGCGTCGAGCGTGAGCACCTTGAACTCGTAGCTGGTGGAGAGCACGCCGCCGCGGATCATCGACTCCCGCACCACCGAAAACAGCTGCTCGCGGCGCAGGATGCGGCGACCGCGGCGCGGCGAAATCAGCGGCAACGTGGTTTGCCCGAACGACTTGCGCGGGCGCGGCTTGGCCCCTTTGCGGGACGCGGCGGGGTTTTTGGCCTGCAGCCAGTTCAACAGCATCATGGTTTCAGTCTCTGTGGAGTCGGGTGGTTGTGTCTGGGTATCGGCAAAAAACACGGCGCTTGAAGCCCCCGCTGGGCGGCGGCGCGGCCCTCTCATTCCATTTCTAAATCATCCGTGTCGTTGTTGCTTCGCCTTGCCGTGCTGTAGCACTGTCTGCGGCTTCGCGCCTAGACACAAATGATTTGGAAATGGAATCAGGTGACCGCGACGCGTTTGGGTTTGTTGTACATGCGCCGCGCCAGCACCGCCGACATGGCCACCGTCAGGTCCAGCGCCACATCGGGATAGCGGGTGGAGAGTTCGCGAAAACGCAACGGTGTCAGGCACCAGAGGCGGCAGGCGCTGCCTGCGTGCACCGTGGCGCTGCGCGGCAGGTGGCTGAAGAACGCGCCTTCCCCCAGCAGCGAGCCCGCGCTCACCACCGCGATGCGGACGCGGTCCTTGTCGTCTTCGTAGTGCACCGTGAGGCTGCCGCTTTCGACGAAATACACCGTGCGGTCCTTCACCCCCTGCTCGATCAGCACCTGCCCCTGCTGCAGGCTCACCGGCTGCAGGTAGTTGGCCAGCGTCGGCCACTGGGCATCGTTCAGGTTCAGGGGCACGGCGTCCAGCGCGTTGCTGTGCTTCATGGCCAGGGCCAGCGCAAGAATGTCAAAACGTGCGGCGGCGGGCGAAGAGGCATTCATGCTTGCACCTTAACCGCCACCAGCCGCCAGCGGCAAGCCGCGTTTACCCCTGCTTACAGTTGCGTTCCGGGCGGCGGCCCCGCAGCACCCAACGGCGCCAGAAGGTTCACTTGCCGATGCAAAAACGCGAAAAAATCTCACCCAGCAAATCGTCGGCGCTGAATTCGCCGGTGATCTCGCCCAGTGCCTGCTGGGCCAGCCGCAGCTCTTCGGCCAGCAGGTCCAGGTGCTCGGCCTGGGCCGACAGCAGTCCGGCGGCGCTGGCGAGGTGCTCCCCGACCCGGCGCAGCGCCTGCAAATGGCGCTCGCGCGCCATGAACAGGCCGTCGCCGGCGTGCTGCCAGCCGGCCAGTGCCAGCAGGCGCTGGCGCAAGGCTTGGAGACCGTCGCCGTGCTTGGCGGATATCGCCAGTTCGCCCGCCGCCTGCGCCAGCGCCAGCCGCTCGCGGGCGCCCGGGCTGCACTGGTCGAGCTTGTTCCAGACCGGCAACAGGTTCACGCCCACCGGCAGATCGGCGGCGATGGCCGCATCGGCGGTCTGGTAGGCCGGCTGGTCGCAGCGGCTCAGGTCGTGCAGGAACAGCACCGCATCGGCCTGCTGGATCTGGCCCCAGGCGCGCTGAATGCCGATCTGCTCGACCTCGTCCACGTCCGGGCTGTCGCGCAGGCCGGCGGTGTCGATCACGTGCAGCGGCACGCCCTCGATCTGGATGGTTTGCTGCACCACGTCGCGCGTGGTGCCGGCGATGGGCGTGACAATGGCCAGCTCGGCCCCCGCCAGCGCGTTCAGCAGCGAGCTTTTGCCCGCGTTGGGCTGACCGGCGATCACCACCCTCAGCCCGTCGCGCAGCAGCGCGCCCTGGCGCGCTTCGTTCAGCACGGCGGCCAGGCCTTCGCGCAGCCGAGCGAGCTGGCCGCTGGCGTCGGCCTTTTGCAAGAAGTCGATTTCTTCTTCCGGGAAATCGAGCGTCGCCTCGACCAGCATGCGCAGCTTCACCAGCGCGTCGCGCAGCGCGTGGAGGCGTTGGGAAAACACCCCGCCAGCGAGCGGCTGGCGCTGCGCGCGGCGGCCTCGGTGCTGGCATCGATCAGGTCGGCCACGGCCTCGGCCTGGGCCAGGTCCAGCTTGTCGTTCAGGAACGCGCGTTCGGTGAACTCGCCTGCGCGTGCCGGGCGCAGACCGCGCAGCAGCGGCTGGCCTTCGGCACCCACCGCCTGAGCCACCTCCAGACAACGCGCCAGCAACAGCTGCAGCACCACCGGCCCACCGTGACCCTGCAGCTCCAGCACGTCTTCACCGGTGTACGAATGCGGCCCGGGAAACCAGAGCGCCAGGCCATGGTCGATCGGCTGCCCGGCCGCGTCCGGGAACGGCAGATAGGTCGCTTCGCGGGCCTTCAGCGCGCGCCCCAGCAACGCGGACACGAACGAAGCCAGCCCTGCGCCCGACACCCGCACAATGCCTACCGCCCCGCGACCGGGCGCGGTGGCGATGGCAACGATGGGGTCACGGGAAGCGGCGAGCATGGAGCAAAAGGATACGGCGGAAAGAGATAGGGCCCGCAAGCGCAGGCCCTATCGAGCGAAGTATCCCCGCCCGGAATGCGGCGGAACCGGCTTTGCCGGGCCGCTCGCATTGTCCCCCCTTCGGGGGGAAGCCGCGCAGCGGCGCAGGGGGGAGCCTACTTCTTAAAAAGTTCGAACGGGTTCGTGATCTTCAGCGGCACGCCCATCTTGTTGTTGATGTAAGCCTGTTGCGCGATGGTCAGCAGGTTGTTGGTGATCCAGTACAGCACCAGACCGGCCGGGAAGAAGAAGAACATCACCGAGAACATCAGCGGCATCATCCACATCAGCTTGGCCTGCAGCGGGTCCGGCGGCAGCGGGTTCAGCGCGGTCTGGATGACGGTGGTAACGGTCATCACCAGCGGCAGGATGTACCACGGGTCGGGTGTGGACAGATCGGTGATCCAGCCGATCCAGGGCGCGTTGCGCATCTCCACCGACGACAGCAGCACCCAGTACAGCGCGATGAACACCGGAATCTGGATCAGGATCGGGAAGCAGCCACCCAGCGGGTTGACCTTCTCTTCCCGGTACATCTTCATCATCTCCTGCTGCATCAGCTGCGGGTTGCCCTTGAGCCGTTCGCGCATCTCCATGATGCGCGGGTTGATCGCCTTCATCTTGGCCATGGAGCGGTAGGCGCTGGCGTTGAGCCAGTAGAACGCGGCCTTGAGCAGCACCACCAGCAACACGATGGCCCAGCCCCAGTTGCCCACGAAGCCGTGGATCTTCTCCAGCAGCCAGTACAGCGGCTTGGCCAGGATGGTCAGCCAGCCGTAGTCCTTGACCAGTTCCAGGCCCGGGGCCACGGTTTCCAGCACGGTTTCCTGTTGCGGGCCGACAAACAGGCGCGACTCGACGGACTGGCGCTGGCCCGGCGCCACGGCGGGCAGGGTGGTGATGCTGCCCACGGCGTAGAGGTTGTTGTCCACCTGGCGCGCAAAGTTCTCGCGCGCCGTGCCGTCGGCCAGCAGCCAGGCGCTGGTGAAGTAATGCTGCACCATCGCCACATAGCCGTCGCTGGTGCTCTTGACGAAGTCGGCCTTGTTGTCGGCGATGTCAGCGAAGTCGACCTTCTGGAACTTCTGCTCGTTGGTGAAGACCGCCGGACCCGTGAAAGTGGAATAGAACGGCGTTTCGTTGGTGGTCAGCTTGCCGTCGCGCACCAGTTGCACGTACAGCTGCGGGCTCACCGGTGCCGCCCCGGCGTTGACCACCTCGTGGCGCACGCCGATCACGTAGCTGCCGCGCTGCAGCGTGTAGGTCTTGACCAGTTTGACGCCACCCACCTCGGCCGACTCGAACCGGATCTGCAGCTCGTTCTGGCCCTCGGCCAGCGCGGTTGGTCCGGGCACCCGCGTCATGGGCGTCTTGTGGTTCGGGAAGTTGCCCCCGATCAGCCCGGTCTGGGCGATGTAGGTGTGCTCCGGCGTCTGCGTCAGCAGCTGGATCGGGTCCGTGCCCAGCTGGCCGCTGGCGTGCAGCAGCAGCTGGGCTCCGATCAGCGAACCCCCTTCGGTATTGAAACTCAGCTTGAACACGTCGGTGGTGACATTCACCAGGGCGGCAGCCGTTGCGGGCGCCGTGGCACCTGTGGGCGCCTCGGTCGTGGTGCCCGCAGGGGTTGCAGCGTTGCTGGCTGGCGGTACCGAGCTGTCGACCCCTCCGGGCTGGGCCGCGACCGGAGCCGGGGCCGTCACCGCCGCCGGTGCGGGGAAGAAGGTCGGTTTCTGGCCGTTGTGGATCTGCCACTTGTCCCAGATCAGGACCATCGAGAAACCAAAAACCACCCACAGGATGGACCGACGGATGTCATTCATGACGGGTTTTCTTTTCTGAGGAGGGGGTGATCAGATGGGCAAACAAAGCGGGTGCTCGCTCGGGCACCGGGTCGCAGCCGCCTTCGCACCAGGGGCCGCAGCGGCCCAGGCGCCTGAGGGTGAGGTAGCTCCCGACCATCGCGCCGTGGCGCTCCAGCGCACCGATGGCGTACACCGAACAGGTGGGTTCAAACCGGCAGCTGCTGCCCAGCCAGGGGCTGAGCAGCAAGCGGTAGCCCTTGACCAGAGCCACGAGGGCCTGGCGCGGCCAGTCACTCACCATGGGGAAGCTCCGGTGCCCTGGGCACGACAGCCACACGGGCCAGCAGCAGCTGCAGTTCGGCGCGCACCGCGCGCTTGAGCGGCTCCGATGTGGCGCTCACGAACTGTTTGCGGCTGAACTCGCTGCGCAGGCGCACCACCAGGGCGGCCTGCGGCAGACCGGCCGACACCGCACGGGCGGCTTCGTAAATCTGGCGACGGATCGCGTTGCGCGTGACGGCGCGGCGAGCCCAGCGTTTGGGCAACAGAACGCCCAGCCAGGCATCGGCGACCGGGAACAGCGGGCGCCCGCCGTGCACGCTGCCGAGTGCTGCGCGGTGCAGGGCGAAGTGAGGGGTCTTGGCCACGGGGGTGCCCGCCATGACAGCCTGGAACTGTGGCCGGGTTCGGATGCGCTGCATGGCCTGCTGGGCTGCCGGTTCGTTCACCGGGGGGTCGGCGGGGCACATCGGCCCAGCCGACACCGGCGGTGCACGAAGAGGCTCAGACCGCCAGGCGCTTGCGGCCCTTGGCGCGGCGGGCGTTGATGACGGCGCGGCCGCCACGGGTCTTCATGCGGACGAGAAAACCGTGGGTGCGGGCGCGTTTGATCTTGGAGGGCTGGTAAGTGCGTTTCATGGTGCTCGGTACTGATCGGGGGAAACCCGCGATTATCGCAACAAATCACGATGTGCGGCAAGCACTTGGCGGTTGAAGTCGATTTTCTTTCTCCTGTTTTGCGTCGGTCGGGCGGGATTTCCCCGGGCCGACCCGCCTTGTGGATAAGTGTCTGGCCAGACTACAATGCCCGCTTCGCCCGCCGTCATTTGTCCACAACACCGCTTGCGCGCCATTCCCAGCATGATCGAGGGCTCCCCCGAAGACATTTCGCCCGCCAGCGGCCCGGCACTCTGGCTGGCCTGCGTGGACCGGTTGGCGCAGGAAATCCCCGAGCAGCAGTTCAACACCTGGATTCGGCCCCTGGCCGCCACCGTGGCCAGCGACAGTGCCAAGGTCACCGTCCAGGTCGGCAACCGGTTCAAGATGGACTGGCTCCGCGCCCAGTATGCGGCCCGCATCACGGCCCTGCTGGAGAGTCTGCACGGTGCCCCGGTGCTGCTGGAGTTGGCACTCGCTGCACGCGAAGGCCCCAGCCGAACGTCGCCTGCACCGCGAACGGTGCAAGAGCAGGTGGCTGCCGAGCTGCCCGATATTGCACCCGCCGAAGCCGCAGTCAGCACCGGTCCCAAGACCCGCCTGAACCCCGCGCTCACGTTTTCCACCCTGGTCGAAGGTTCGGCCAACCGCATGGCACGCGCCGCCGCCATGCACGTGGCCGGCAGCCTGGGCCAGCTCTACAACCCGCTGTTCATCTACGGCGGCGTCGGTCTGGGCAAGACCCACCTGGTGCACGCCATCGGCAACCACCTGCTGGCCGATCGTCCACAGGCCAAGGTTTTGTACATCCATGCCGAGCAGTTCGTCTCGGATGTGGTCAAAGCCTACCAGCGCAAGACCTTTGACGAGTTCAAAGAGCGCTACCACTCGCTGGACCTGCTGCTGATCGACGACGTGCAGTTCTTCGCCAACAAGGAGCGCACGCAGGAGGAGTTTTTCAACGCCTTCGAGGCGCTGCTGGCGCGCAAGAGCCACATCGTGCTCACCAGCGACACCTACCCCAAGGGGCTGGCCGACATCCACGAGCGCCTGGTCTCGCGCTTCGATTCTGGCCTCACAGTGGCCATCGAGCCGCCCGAGCTGGAAATGCGCGTGGCCATCCTGATCAACAAGGCGGCGGTGGAAAACGCCGTCATGCCCGAAGAAGTGGCGTTTTTCGTGGCCAAGAACGTGCGCTCCAACGTGCGCGAACTCGAAGGCGCGCTGCGCAAGATCCTGGCCTACAGCCGCTTCAACCAGCGGGACATTTCGATCCAGCTGGCGCGCGACGCGCTGCGCGACCTGCTGTCGATCCAGAACCGGCAGATCAGCGTGGAGAACATCCAGAAGACCGTGGCCGACTACTACAAGATCAAGGTCGCGGACATGTACAGCAAGAAACGCCCGGCCAGCATCGCCCGCCCGCGCCAGATCGCCATGTTCATCGCCAAGGAACTGACCCAGAAAAGCCTGCCCGAGATCGGCGAACTCTTCGGTGGCCGCGACCACACCACGGTGCTGCACGCGGTGCGCAAGATCGGCGCCGAGCGCCAGCAAAACACCGAGCTGAACCAGCAACTGCATGTGCTGGAGCAGACCCTCAAGGGATGAGGTTCGCGGTTTCTCATAACGCCTTGCAAAAAGGCGAAAATAGCGAAGTTTGGGCCCGCCATGGATACGCCAAGGGTCCGACAAGCTGCCCGAGGAGCGCGCTGGGGGCGAGGCGCCAGAAGTCAACCAAGAACGGAAGAGTCTGACATGATCGTTTTGAAATCGACCCAGGACAGGTTTTTGGCTGCGCTGCAGTCGGTGGCGGGCATCGTGGAGCGCCGACACACCCTGCCGATCCTGGCCAACGTGCTGCTGCGCAAGACCGGCTCGTCGGTGCAGCTGACCACCAGCGATCTGGAGATCCAGATCCGCACCACGGCCCAGCTCGACGGCGACGACGGCAGCTTTGCCACCACCCTGGGGGCGCGCAAGCTGATCGACATCCTGCGCACCATGCCGGGCGACCAGGCGGTCAGCCTCGAATCCAGCGCCGGCAAGCTGATCCTCAAAGGTGGCAAGAGCCGCTTCACGCTGCAGAGCATGCCGCCGGAAGACTTCCCGCTGGTGCAGGAGTCCGCCAGCTTTGGCCCGGTGTTTGCCGTGCCGCAAAAGACGCTGAAGAGCCTGCTGGGCCAGGTGTCGTTTGCGATGGCGGTGCACGACATCCGCTACTACCTGAACGGCATTTTGTTCGTGGCCGAAGGCACCAAGCTCAGCCTGGTGGCCACCGACGGCCACCGCCTGGCCTTCGCCAGCGCCGAGCTGGACGTGGAGGTACCCAAGCAGGAGGTGATCCTGCCGCGCAAGACGGTGATCGAGTTGCAGCGCCTGCTGTCCGACAAGGAGGGCGCGATCGAAATGCAGTTTGCCCCCAACCAGGCCAGGTTCAGCTTTGACGGCATGGAGTTCGTCACCAAACTGGTTGAGGGCAAGTTCCCCGACTACAACCGCGTCATCCCGAAGAACCACAAGAACATCGTCACGCTGGGCCGCGTGCCGCTGCTGGCCTCGCTGCAACGCACCGCCATCATGACGAGCGAGAAGTTCAAGGGCGTGCGCCTGAACATCGAACCCGGTACCCTGCGCGTGGCTTCGAGCAATGCCGAGCAGGAAGAGGCGGTGGACGAGCTCGACATCGACTACGGTGGCGACGCCATCGAGATCGGCTTCAACGTGACCTACCTGATCGACGCGCTGCAGAACATGACGCAGGAGATGGTTCGCATCGAACTGGCGGATGGCAACAGCTCTGCGTTGCTCACCAACCCCGACGACAACGCTTTCAAATACGTGGTCATGCCGATGCGCATATGACCCCCCGCGCCGCCTTCGGCGTCACCCCCCAGGGGCGCCAGCAGCGGCCCGTCCTGAGCTTGTCGAAGGGCGGTTCCGCGCTGGCCTTGACGAAGAACCTGCGCACCACCGCTCCCCCTGCTCAACCCGCACTCAGCGGGTTTGGCGTTTCTAGCAGTCTGAGAAATTCACCATGTCCGAAGCCAACAAGCCCGCCGATTCCGGAAACGACGCCGTCAACACCGGTGAAGCCGGGGCCGCCAGCTCCAACTTCCAGCCCACCATCGACGCCCACCAGGCCGGTGCGAGCGAAGGCTATGGCGAGGGTGCGATCCAGATCCTGGAAGGGCTGGAAGCGGTGCGCAAGCGCCCGGGCATGTACATCGGCGACACGTCCGACGGCACCGGTCTGCACCACCTGGTGTTCGAGGTGGTGGACAACTCCATCGACGAAGCGCTGGCCGGCCACTGCGACGACATCGTGGTCACGATCCACAGCGACAACTCGATCAGCGTCACCGACAACGGCCGCGGCATCCCGACCGGCGTGAAGATGGACGACAAGCACGAGCCCAAGCGCTCGGCCGCCGAAATCGCGCTGACCGAGCTGCACGCCGGCGGCAAGTTCAACCAGAACAGCTACAAGGTCTCGGGCGGCCTGCACGGCGTGGGCGTGAGTTGCGTCAACGCGCTGTCGATCTGGCTGCGCCTGACGGTGCGCCGCGAAGGCCAGATGCACCAGATCGAGTTCGCGCGCGGCTTCGTGCAGAACCGCATCGTCGAGCAGCGCGACGGCGTGGACGTGTCACCCATGAAGGTGGTGGGCAGCACCGAAAAGCGTGGCACCGAGGTTCACTTCCTGCCCGACGCCGAGATCTTCAAAGAGAACTCGGAATTCCACTACGAAATCCTGGCCAAGCGCCTGCGCGAGCTGAGCTTTTTGAACAACGGCGTGCGCATCCGGCTGAAGGACGAGCGCAGCGGCAAGGAAGACGATTTTTCTGGCGCTGGCGGTGTGCAGGGTTTCGTCGGCTTCATCAACAAGGGCAAGACGGTGTTGCACCCCAACATCTTCCACGCCATGGGCGACCGCCAGAGCGACCAGGGCACCAACATCGGCGTCGAAGTGGCGATGCAGTGGAACAGCGGCTACAACGAGCAGGTGCTGTGCTTCACCAACAACATCCCGCAGCGCGACGGCGGCACCCACCTGACCGGCCTGCGCGCCGCCATGACGCGCGTCATCAACAAGTACATCGAAGAAAACGAATTCGCCAAGAAGGCCAAGGTCGAAGTGACCGGCGACGACATGCGCGAAGGCCTGTGCTGCGTGCTGTCGGTCAAGGTGCCCGAACCCAAGTTCAGCAGCCAGACCAAAGACAAGCTGGTCAGCTCCGAAGTGCGCGGCCCGGTGGAAGACGTGGTGGCCCGCCTGCTGAGCGACTACCTGCAGGAAAAGCCCAACGACGCCAAGATCATCTGCGGCAAGATCGTGGAGGCCGCCCGCGCCCGCGAGGCCGCGCGCAAGGCGCGCGAAATGACGCGCCGCAAAGGCGTGCTCGACGGCATGGGCCTGCCCGGCAAACTGGCCGACTGTCAGGAAAAAGACCCGGCGCTGTGCGAGATCTACATCGTCGAGGGCGACTCCGCCGGTGGCTCTGCCAAGCAGGGCCGCGACCGCAAGTTCCAGGCCATCCTGCCGCTGCGCGGCAAGATCCTGAACGTGGAGAAAGCGCGCTACGAAAAGCTGCTCACCTCGAACGAAATCCTGACCCTCATCACCGCGCTGGGCACCGGCATCGGCAAGGCCGGTGGCGAAGGCGCCAACAACGACAGCAAGGACGACTTCAACGTCGCCAAGCTGCGCTACCACCGCATCATCATCATGACCGACGCCGACGTCGACGGCGCCCACATCCGCACCCTGCTGCTCACTTTCTTCTACCGCCAGATGCCCGAGCTGGTCGAGCGCGGCCACATCTACATCGCGCAGCCGCCGCTCTACAAGGTGAAGGCCGGCAAGGAAGAGCTGTACCTCAAAGACGCACCCGCGCTCGACGGCTTCCTGCTGCGCATCGCGCTGAAAGACGCCAAGGTGGACGTCGGCCAGTCGCCTGACGGCTCCGTGGCGGCGGCAAAAATCCTCGAAGGCGACACCCTCAACGAACTGGCGCGCAAACACCAGGTGGCTGAGCACGTGATCGCACGGCTCTCCAACTTCATGGACGCCGAAGCCCTGCGCGCCATGGCCGACGGCGTCAGCGTCCGGCTCGACAGCGTGGAAGAAGCGCAAGCCAGCGCCGTGGCCATGCAGGCCAAGCTGGCCGAATTGTCCACCACCGGCATACCGCCCGAAGTGGCCGGCGAGTTCGACGTGCGCACCGACAAACCGATTTTGCGCATCAGCCGCCGCCACCACGGCAACGTCAAGAGCAGCGTCATCACGCAGGACTTTGTGCACGGCGCCGACTACGCCGCCCTTTCGCACGCGGCCGAAACCTTCCGCGGCCTGCTGGGGGACGGTGCCAAAGTCATGCGCGGCGAAGGTGACAAACAGAAAGAAGAGAGGGTGGGCGACTTCCGCCAGGCCATGCAGTGGCTGATCAGCGAAGCCGAGCGCACCACCAGCCGCCAGCGCTACAAAGGCCTGGGCGAAATGAACCCCGCCCAGCTCTGGGAGACGACGATGGACCCGACCGTGCGCCGCCTGCTGCGCGTGCAGATCGACGACGCCATCGAAGCGG
>PNMN01000043.1 GCA_013823655.1 Comamonadaceae bacterium
GCCGTCACCATGGCGATGACGGCCGAGAAGGCCTGGGCCAGGTCGCCCATGAGCCCCAGGTGGGCCGAGATCGACAGCACCGAGGCCAGGCCCATGGCGCCCACGCCCACCGGGTTGATGTCATACAGGTGCGCGCGCTTGAACTCGATGCCCTTGGGGCTCCAGCCCATCGGCTTGTTGATCACCAGATCGGCCACCACCGCCATCATCCAGGCGATGGCCAGGTTGCTGTACAGGCCCAGCACCTCGCCGATGGCGTGGAACACGTTCATCTCCATCAGCATGAAGGCGATCAGCGTGTTGAACACCACCCACACCACGCGCCCCGGATGGCTGTGCGTCAGGCGCGAGAAAAAATTGCTCCAGGCCAGCGAGCCGGCGTAGGCATTGGTGACGTTGATCTTCATCTGCGAGATCACCACAAAGAGCGCCGTGGCCGCCACCGCCCAGCCGTAGGGCAGGATGTATTCGTACGCCGCCAGGTACATCTGGTTCGGGTCCACCGCGCGCTCGACCGGCACCATGTGCGACAACGCCAGCCAGGCCAGCAAGGCGCCACCCAGCATCTTGAGCACGCCCAGCAACACCCAGCCCGGCCCGCCGGCCAGCACACCGGCCCACCAGCGCAAGGGCTTGCCGGGCTGTTGGGCGGGCATGAAGCGCAGGTAATCGGCCTGCTCGCCCATCTGGGTGATGAGCGCGATGCCGACCGTGAGCGCCGCACCAAACAGGTGCCAGCTGAAGTCACGCCCGTCGCCGGATTCGCCACCGTGGTGCACGATGCCCGAAAACGCGCCGGGGTCCAGCACCAGCACCGCCGCAAACGGCACCACCATCATCACCAGCCACAGCGGCTGGGTCCAGACCTGGAAGCGGCTGATGACCGACACGCCATGCGTCACCAGCGGAATCACCACCACCGCGCAGATGAGGTAACCCCAGGCGGGCGGAATGCCCAGCGCCAGCTCCAGCGCGTAGGCCATCACCGCCGCTTCGAGCGCGAAGAAGATGAAGGTGAAGCTGGCGTAGATGAGCGAGGTGATGGTCGAGCCGATGTAGCCAAAGCCCGCGCCGCGCGTGAGCAGGTCCATGTCGACCCCGTAGCGCGCCGCGTAGACGCTGATGGGCAGGCCGGCCACAAAAATGATCAGGCCCGTGGTCAGGATGGCCCAGAAGGCGTTGATGAAGCCATACTGCACCAGCAGCGTGGCGCCCAGGGCTTCGAGAATCAGGAACGAAGCCGCGCCAAACGCCGTGTTGGCCACGCGCCACTCGCTCCACTGGCGAAAGCGCTGCGGCGTGAAGCGCAGCGCGTAGTCCTCCATGGTCTCGCTGCCGACCCAGCTGTTGTAATCGCGGCGCACCTTGATGATGCGCTGCGGCGCATCGCCGACGGCAGGACGGTTCGCAGGAGCGGGTTCGGCGGGAGCATTCACGCGCTTCAAAGTGCAGCTTTCGTGCCACGCACCAGGGTCGTTCACAACGGGGCACGGGATTTGCTCAAACCAAGTTCAGATCACCCCCCTTGATCGTTCGAGACACACCATGGAACTGACGCCCAGAGAGAAAGACAAGCTGCTGATCTTCACCGCCGCCTTGCTGGCCGAGCGGCGCAAGGCCAGGGGCCTGCGACTCAACCACCCCGAAGCGGTGGCGCTGATCAGCGCGGCCGTGATGGAGGGCGCCCGCGACGGCAAGACCGTGGCGCAGCTCATGAGCGAGGGCCGCAAGGTGCTCAGCCGCGCCGATGTGATGGAAGGCATTGCCGAGATGATTCCCGACATCCAGGTCGAAGCCACCTTCCCCGATGGCACCAAGCTCGTCACGGTGCACCAGCCGATACTTTGATCCCCCCGGCGCCCTGGATTCAGACACTTCGCTCCACCGCTCTTGCAGAGGTCCCCATGAAACTGTTTTCCAAGTCCCTGATGGCCGCCACGCTGGCCGCCGCCGCCTTCGCAGCACAAGCCCACGAAGGCCATGGCCTGCTCGGCAGCCACTGGCACGCCACCGACGCGCTCGGCTTCGTCGCCGTGGCCGCGCTGGTGGGGGTGGCGATCTGGATGTCGCGCAAGTGAGGACCGGCGCATGATCCCCGGCGAACTTTTCATTGACGCAGGCGACCACGCCCTCAACCCCGGCCGCGCCGGGCTCACGCTGGTGGTGCAGAACACCGCCAACCGCCCGGTGCAGGTCGGTTCGCACTACCACTTTGCCGAAACCAACGCCGCGCTGTCGTTCGACCGCAGCGCCGCGCAAGGCAAGCGCCTGAACATCGCCAGCGGCACCGCGGTGCGCTTCGAGCCCGGCCAGCAACGCACCGTGGAGCTGGTGGACATCGCTGGCGACCGGATCGTTTTTGGCTTCCGTGGCCTCGTGCAAGGAAAGCTCTGACCATGGCCAGCATCCCCAGACGCGCCTATGCCGACATGTTCGGCCCCACCGTCGGCGACCGGGTTCGCCTGGCCGACACCGGCCTGCTGATCGAAGTCGAAAAAGACTTCACCCTGGCCGCCGGCGGCTACGGTGAAGAGGTCAAGTTCGGCGGCGGCAAGACCATCCGCGACGGCATGGCACAAAGTCAGCGCACGCGCGCCGAAGGCGCGGTGGACACGGTGCTGACCAACGCGCTCATCATCGACCACTGGGGCATCGTCAAGGCCGACATCGGTTTGAAAGACGGTCGCATCGTCGCCATCGGCAAGGCTGGCAACCCCGACACCATGCCGGGCGTGGACATCGTCATCGGCGCCGGCACCGAGATCATCAGCTGCGAGGGCAGCATCGTCACCGCCGGTGGCATCGACAGCCACATCCACTTCATCTGCCCGCAGCAGATCGACGAGGCGCTGGCCTCGGGCGTGACCACCATGCTCGGCGGCGGCACCGGCCCGGCCACCGGCACCTTCGCCACCACCTGCACGCCCGGCCCCTGGCACATCGAACGCATGCTGCAGGCGGCCGATGGCTTTGCGATGAACATCGGTTTTCTGGGCAAGGGCAATGCCAGCCAGCCCGCGCCGCTGCGCGAGCAGATCGAGGCCGGCGTGATCGGCCTCAAGCTGCACGAAGACTGGGGCTCGACGCCCAGCGCCATCAGCAACTGCCTGGACGTGGCCGAAGAAACCGACACCCAGGTGGCGCTGCACAGCGACACGCTCAACGAGTCGGGCTTCGTGGAAGACACCATCGCTGCCACGAAAGACGCGACGGGGAAAGGCCGCACCCTCTGCGCCTTCCACACCGAAGGCGCGGGCGGCGGCCACGCGCCCGACATCATCCGCGTGGTCGGCGAGGCGAACTTTCTTCCCAGCTCCACCAACCCGACCATGCCCTACACCGTCAACACGCTCGACGAGCATGTGGACATGCTGATGGTCTGCCACCACCTGGACGCTTCCATCCCCGAAGACCTGGCCTTCGCCGAGAGCCGCATCCGCCGCGAAACCATCGCGGCCGAAGACATCCTGCACGACATGGGCGCCATCAGCATCATGAGCAGCGACAGCCAGGCCATGGGTCGGGTCGGCGAGGTGATCATCCGCACCTGGCAGACGGCGGACAAGATGAAGGGCCAGCGCGGCTGGCTCGCGAACCCGCAGCCGGCCGACCGCGGGGTGCCCGAAGACAACAGCCGCAACGACAACTTCCGCGTCAAGCGCTACATCGCCAAGTACACGATCAACCCGGCCATCGCGCACGGCATGTCGCACATCGTCGGCTCGCTCGAAGTCGGCAAGTGGGCCGACCTGGTGGTCTGGAAACCGGCTTTCTTCGGCGTCAAGCCCGCGCTGGTCCTGAAGGGCGGCAGCATCGCGCTGGCCGCCATGGGCGACCCCAACGCCTCCATCCCCACGCCGCAGCCGGTGCACTACCGGCCCCAGTTCGGCGCCTTCGGCGGCGCACTGGCCAAAGGCAGCCTCACCTTCGTCTCGCAGGCCGGTCTGAAAGCGGGCGTGCGCGAGCGCTTCGGTCTGCAAAACCACGGTGGCGGTGCAGGGCTGCCGCAGCGTCACCAAAGCCCACATGGTGCACAACAGCTACCTGCCCAAGATGGAGATCGACCCGCAGCGCTACACGGTGCGCGCCGACGGCGTGCTGCTCACTTGCGAACCCGCCAGCCAACTCCCGATGGCCCAGCGATACTTCCTGTTTTGACAGCACGGCAGGCCCACCGGCACGGGTCGCCGGTCTGAACGGGCAACAGGGAACAAACCACAACATGCTTCAAGTCTCCAAACTGATTCCCCAGGCCCGGGGCCTGGCGCCGGTGCTGGTGCGCCGCGCCGCCACGCTCACGCTGGACTGGGACGTGCGCCAGAAAAGCCGCTTCGACGCCGAGTCGTCGGATGGCCGTCGCGTCGGCGTGTTCCTGCCGCGCGGCACCGTGGTGCGCGGCGGTGACGTGCTGCTCACGCAGGACGGATCGCTGCTGCGCGTGGTCGCGGCGCCGCAACCGGTGCTGCGCATCACCGCCTGCACCGACCACCACCACGGGCACAGCCACGACCCGGCCTTCGACCTGATGCGCGCCGCCTACCACCTGGGCAACCGCCATGTGCCGATCGAACTCAAACCCGACCACCTGAAGATCGAACCCGACCACGTGCTGGCCGACCTGCTGCGCGCCATGCACCTGAATGTGGCCGAGGTTCAGGAACCGTTCGAACCCGAGGGCGGTGCCTACGCAGCGGGCCATGGCCATGGCCACGGCACAGAGCAAGCCCCACACAGCCACGCCCATGCCGACCCTGCCCACGACCATGCCCACGATCACGGGCACGACCACGGACACCGCCACAACCATGACCACGGCTGAGCGGCCCGACAGCGCCGCGCCCGGTCTGCTGCACACCCTCTGGCTGGCGTCTCCCACCCTGCCGGTGGGGGGGTTTTCGTACTCTGAAGGGCTGGAAGCGGCGGTCGATGCGGGTCTGGTGCAGGACGAACACAGCGCCGCCGGCTGGCTGACCGACCAGCTGCACCTGGGGCTGGCGCGCAGCGACCTGGCCGTGGTGGCACAGGCCATTCCCGCCTGGCGCGACCACGATCTGCCCCGCATCGGCGAACTCAACGCCTGGGTGCTCGCCACCCGCGAGACGCAAGAGTTCCGCCTGCAGACCGAGCAGATGGGCCGCTCCCTGCTGGAATGGGCGCGTTCGCTCGGCCCGCTCGGTGGTGGCGTGCTGGAGCAGTTGCAGGCCGCCGGTCTGCAGCCACCCACCTACCCGGTGGCCATGGCCTGCGCGGCCGCAGCCTCGGGCGCGAGCCTGGGCAACAGCCTCCACAGCTTTGCCTTCGGCTGGGCAGAAAACATGGTGCAGGCCGCCATCAAATCCGTGCCCCTGGGGCAGAGCGCCGGCCAGCGCATGCTGGCGCGGCTGGTGGGCGAGATCCCCGCCGCCGTCGAGCACGCCACGACCCTCGGCGACGACGAACGCCAGGCCTTCATGCCGATGCTCGCGATACTCTCGGCGCGCCACGAAACCCAGTATTCCCGCCTGTTCAGGTCCTGACCCCGGAGACCCCTGCGATGACCGCCCTGCACCACATCCCGAACCGCAGCAAAACCCTGCCGCCGCTGCGCGTGGGCATCGGCGGCCCGGTGGGCTCGGGCAAGACCACGCTGCTCGAAATGCTCTGCAAGGCCATGCGTGATCGCTACGACCTGGTCGCCATCACCAACGACATCTACACCAAGGAAGACCAGCGCCTGCTCACCGTCAGCGGCGCGCTGCCGGCCGAGCGCATCATGGGCGTGGAAACCGGCGGCTGCCCGCACACCGCCATTCGCGAAGACTGCTCGATCAACCTCGAAGCCATCGACCGCATGCTGGTCGAGTTCCCCAACGCCGACATCGTGTTCGTCGAGTCTGGTGGCGACAACCTGGCCGCCACCTTCAGCCCCGAGCTCTCGGACCTGACGATTTACGTCATCGACGTTGCCGCCGGCGAAAAAATCCCCCGCAAGGGCGGCCCCGGCATCACCAAGAGCGACCTGTTCGTCATCAACAAGACCGACCTGGCCCCGCACGTGGGTGCCGACCTGGAGGTGATGAAAACCGACACCGCCCGCATGCGCCCGGACCGCGCACGCCGCCCCTGGGTGATGACGAACCTGAAGACCCGCTCTGGCCTGGACGAGGTGGTGCGCTTCATCGAGCAGCGTGGCATGCTGCAATCAGCCACCGCCACGCCCTGAGCACCAACCTGCCCGGCCTGCAGCTGCTGCACGCCGACGACGCCCTGCTGGTGTTCGACAAGCCCTCGGGCCTGCTCGCCGTGCCCGGTCGCGGGCCGGACAAACAGGACTGCCTGAGCGCCCGCGCGCAGGCCGCCTACCCCGACGCGCTGGTGGTGCACCGGCTGGACATGGCGACCTCCGGCATCGTGGTCATGGCGCGCGGCCTGGCGGCCCAGCGCACGCTGAGCACGGCGTTTGAAAAGCGCCGCGTGCACAAGCGCTACATGGCCGTGGTGGCGGGCGAGCTGGTCAACCCCCAACCACACAACGGCTGGAACACCATCGCCCTGCCGCTGATCCCGGACTGGCTGGCGCGCCCGCGCAGCATGGTGCACCACGAACTGGGCAAGCCCAGCACCACCCACTGGCGCATCGCCGCCGAAGCGCCGCCCGGGCCGGGCATGACGCGGCTGGAGCTGGAGCCCGTCACAGGCCGCTCGCACCAGTTGCGCGTGCACCTGCAGGCCATTGGTTTCCCGATCGTGGGCGACCCGCTCTACGCCAACCCGGTGCAGGAGGCCATGGCCAGCCGCCTGCTGCTGCACGCACAGGCGCTGGACATCGCGCACCCGGTCACCGGTACCATGATGCGTTTCGAATCCCCCTGCCCTTTCTGACCAACACACAGCATGAGCGCCAGCGCCGGGCCGTTCCCAAGCCAGCTCGCACCGCAGCCCGCAGGGCGAAGGAATTCCAATGAGCGCAGCGCCGGGCCGTTCCCAAGCCAGCTCGCACCGCAGCCCGCAGGGCGAAGGAATTCCAGTGAACCTGGTCGCACAACACCTCGTCATCCTCACCGGCGCCTCGCGCGGCATGGGCCTGGCCATGGCCCGCCACCTGCTCACAGCCGACCGCCTGTTGCTCTGCATCTCGCGCCGCACCACGCCCGGGCTGGAAGAGCTGGCGCGCCTGCGCGGCGCCACGCTGGTGCAGTGGTCGCAAGACCTGAGCCAGGCCAGCGAAGCCGCCGTGCGGCTCGATGCCTGGCTGGACGCGCAGCGGCCCGCCGACATCGCCAGCGCCACCCTGATCAACAACGCCGGCATGATCCCGCGCATCGGCCCCATCGACCAGTGTCCGGCCAAGGAACTCGAAGACGCCCTGCGCGTCGGCCTGGAGGCACCCATGCTGCTCAGCGCCGCCTTCCTGCGCGCCACCGGCCACTGGGTCGCCGCAGGCTGGCGCGGGCCACGCAAGGTGCTCAACATTTCTTCCGGCCTGGGCCGCCGCCCCATGGCCGCACAAGCGCCGTATTGCGCCGCCAAGGCCGGGCTGGACCACTTCACCCGCTGCAGCGCGCTGGACGAGGCGCAGCGCGAACACGGTGCCCGCCTGGTGTCGCTGGCGCCGGGCGTGATCGACACCGACATGCAGGAGCACTTGCGCGCCGGCGACCCGGCCGCCTTCCCGGACCGCGCGCGTTTTGTGGAACTCCAGCGCCAGGGCCTGCTCACCAGCCCTGAAGAAGCCGCCGCCCGCGTGCTGGCGTGGCTGGAGCGGCCGGACTTCGGCGACGAGCCGGTGGCCGACGTGCGCGGCTGAGGCCGACACCAGCGGTCATGTCACCCCCGCTGCCATGACCGCCGCATCAAGCTCTGTGTAAGCATCACCGCCGTACGATACGCGGCTGATCGCCGTCCATCCGCAGCGACCAGCCCACCCACCACACACCCGAACAGGAGACCGTCATGAGCCGAGAAGTCGTCGTCGTCAGCGCAGCCCGCACCGCCATTGGCACCTTTGGCGGCAGCCTGAAAGACGTGCCCCCCACCGAACTCGGCGCACTGGTCGTCAAGGAAACGCTGGCCCGCGCGGGTGTGGACGGCAAGGACGTCGGCCACGTCGTCTTTGGCCACGTGGTCAACACCGAGCCCCAGGACATGTACCTCTCGCGTGTCGCGGCCATCAACGGTGGCTGTGCCGAAGCCACGCCCGCCTACAACGTCAACCGCCTCTGCGGTTCGGGCCTGCAGGCGATCGTGAACGCCAGCCAGAGCATCCTGCTGGGCGACACCGACGTCGCCATCGGCGGCGGCGCCGAGTGCATGAGCCGCGCCCCGTTCGCCTCGCTCAACATGCGCTGGGGCGCGCGCATGGGCGACACCAAGATGGTGGACATGATGGTGGGCGCGCTGCACGACCCGTTCCACCACATCCACATGGGCGTGACGGCCGAAAACGTGGCCGCCAGGTACGGCATCACCCGCGAGATGCAGGACGCGCTGGCGCTGGAAAGCCACCACCGCGCCGAGCGCGCCACCCTTGAGGGGCGCTTCAAGGACCAGATCGTGCCCGTCATGCTCAAGAGCAAGAAGGGCGAGGTGGCCTACGCCACCGACGAGCACTTCCGCCCCGGCTGCAAGCCCGAGGACATGAGCAAGCTCAAGCCGGTTTTCATCAAGGAGAACGGCACCGTCACCGCCGGCAACGCCTCGGGCATCAACGACGCCGCCGCCGCCGTGCTGCTGATGGACGCCGGCGCGGCCAAGGCCCGTGGCGCCAAGCCGCTGGCGCGCCTGGTCGGCTACGCCCACACCGGCCTGGACCCCAAGATCATGGGCGTGGGCCCGATCTCGGCCACCCAGGCGGTGCTGAAGAAGACCGGCCTGACGGTCAACGACCTGGACGTGATCGAAGCCAACGAGGCCTTCGCCGCCCAGGCCTGCGCCGTGACCAAGGAACTGGGCCTGGACCCGGCCAAGGTCAATCCGAACGGCTCGGGCATCTCGCTCGGTCACCCGATCGGCGCCACCGGCGCGCTGATCACGGTGAAAGCGCTGTACGAGCTGCAGCGGGTCAACGGCCGTTATGCGCTGGTGACGATGTGCATCGGCGGCGGCCAGGGCATTGCGGCGATCTTCGAGCGGATGTGAACACCCGCGCGCGCCGCAGCGTGGTGCTGGATCGCCGTTTGCGCTCGCACCGGGAACCCTGCCCTGGCCATCGCGGTCTATCGCCCGACACTGTGCGCCGTCCGGATGGTCCGGATCAGCGGGTGTTCTGGAGGTGATCAGGTATGTGGAAACGTCTGTCGGTGATCTGGCTGGCCGTGCGCGGTGACGGCAAGCGGCTCTGGTACGCGCTGGGCCACCCGCAGGCACCGGGCTGGCTCAAGGTCGGCACGGCGGCCATCGTGCTCTACCTGCTTTCGCCGATCGACCTGATCCCGGACATGCTGCCCCTGGTCGGCGTGCTGGACGATCTGGTGATCGTGCCGCTGGCGCTGCGCTGGCTGCTGGCGCGCCTGCCGACGCACATCCGCGCCTATGCCGAGCAACGCGCCGGTGGCGGCGTGCCGTCGGCCAAGGGCTGGACCGATCACATCGTGCGCTGACCGCTGAACCGGGGCCGCAAGGCCCCGGGTTCACGCAAGGGTCTGGTCCGCGCGCGCCAGTTGCCCGGCGTTGGCCTCTCCGGTGGCGTTGGGCTGCAGGCTGGCCAGCAGCCGTTGCAGGTTCGGCGCTGCCGCCTGGGCTTTGGTGGCACTCGCGCGCAACAGGTCCTGATGCAGCGGGTCTTCTGACCGCGCGCCGTTCAGCAGCACCGCCAGGGTGTTGAGCCGACTCGCTCTCAGCCAGGCTTCAACCGGCGGCACCTGCCGCCAGCGCTGGGCGTTCGCCAGGGTCACGGCCCACAGGGTCAGCCAGTCGGCGGGGCGCTCGGGCACCGGCACCGGTACGCACAGCCGGTTCTTTTGGGCGTCATCGTTCAGCGTGCTCTCCACCTGGGCGATCAGGGCCGCGCTGAACATCGGTCGGCACCAGCTGACCATCAGCAGGTTGATCCGGTCGCCGTCGAACACCGGCACCGCGGGCGCGGGTTGCAGTCCTCCCGCGCTGCAATCGACGTACAGCGTGTCCGCGTGGGCGCTGATCACGCCCCGCTCCAGCACCAGGTGCGTGCGCTCGATGGCGCGAAGCCGCCCGAGCCGCACCACGTCGGTGATGCGCCGCAGCTGGGCCATCTCTTCGCGCGAGGCGATGGCGCAGCGGTAGGCGCTGGGCTCCACCGCCGGGTCCAGCCGCATCAGCACCCCGCGCTGCTCCAGCCGCATCAGCAGATCGGGCAGCGAGCTGGCTTCGGTGATCGCCTCGAACTGGTGAATGGTGCGGCGCGTGCTCTGCGCAAAGTGCGCCGTGCCCGGCAGGATGTTGGCGCGGTCCTGCACCCAGGCGTCGCGCGGCACGATCCAGCGGATGCGCGCGGGCGGCACGCCCGCTTCCAGCAGCCACAGGCAGGCATCCATGCCGGTCTTGCCCGACCCCACCACGGTGTGGTGCGCATACGCGCGCTGCAGCCCCGGCAGCTCGCCCGGCGCAATGACATCCACCCCCGGCGCCACGCCGTAGGTGGGCCGCCGCACCGAAGGCACTTCGGTGCGGGCGTGGGTGGCGTTCACCTGTTTGCGCCGCACCGTCACGCCCTGCTCCGCACCGGTGGCCAGGCACACCAGGTGGGGCGAGCCGTCGTCGTCCGGGCGGACCACATGGCCCGGGAGCCAGCGCACCCGACCGGTCGGCAGGAAGCGCTCGCGCATCAGCCGCCCGAAGTAGGCCAGCACCTCGGCGCCGGTGGCCCCGCGCTGGAAGCCCGACGGGTCCGGCGCCGCCTCGTCCATCGGGGTCGAAGCCACGCCGTACCAGGCCGATGGCTGGTGCAGCCGCACGAACGGGTAGGCATGGTTCCAGTGGCCCCCGGGCTGCTGGTGCGGGTCCACCATCAGCATGGTGGCGTCGGGCGCAGCGTCGATCAGGGTGTCAACAAACGCCATGGCCGTGGCGCCCGCGCCCACGACGAGGTAGTCGGTCTCCAGGGTGGGGCGGTTCATCTCCGGCTCCGCTTCATTGTTTGGTGATGACGATTTCGAGGTACTCGCTGGGCACCACCAGCGACTGCGGACCGGCCACGTTCAGCTCGTCCAGCAGCGCTGTGATGGCGCGCTCCAGCGACTGGGCGCCCGGGGCATCGAGTGCGCCAAAGGCCTTGTGCGTGGGGCCGTAGAGTTCGCGGAACACCTGCACCCAGTGCGCCGCCGAGCGGTAGCGGAAGTTGAAGTGCCGGTGTTCGCAGTGGATCTGTGCCGCCTGCGAACCGAACAGCTCGACGATGTGCGACTCGGTGCCCCAGAGCACCGGAGAAAGCAGCCCGGCCGGCGGCGGCACATGAGCGCCGATCAGCTTGAACAACCGGCCGATGAAACCGCCGGGCGTCCAGTTCGCCAGCCCGATGCGGCCGCCGCTGCGCAGCACACGCAGCATCTCGCTGGCCGCGCGCGGATGCTCGGGCGTGAACATCACGCCAAAGGTGGAGAGCACGGTATCGAAGCTCGCGTCGCCGAACGGCAGGGCCTCGGCATCGGCCTGCTGGAACCGGATGTCCAGGCCCTCGGCGCGTGCCCGGTCGCGGCCCTTGTCCAGCAGTGCCGGCACGTAGTCGGTCGATGTGACCTGCGCGCAGCGCCGCGCGGCGGCCAGCGAGGCGTTGCCGTTGCCGGCGGCCACGTCGAGCACGCGCTCGCCAGCGCGCATGTCGACCGCTTCGGCCAGGTTTTCACCGACGATCTGCAAGGTGGTGCCGATGACGGCGTAGTCGCCACTGGCCCAGGTGGCTTGCTGGCGCTGCTTGATGGCGGCGTAGTCGGGGGCGGGTTTTTCGAGAACGGCTTCCATGGTGTTTGTCTCCTGAGAAGTTGAGGGGTCGGCGCGGGTTTGCGGCGACGGGTCCATTCTTCGGAAAGTGGGGCATTGACGCTTCCCCGGGCGTCCTTCAGGCTTGTCCGTTCGTCCTGGAATGTGTCTGGCGATCCGCGCCCTTGACCCGGCATCCGCCTCGCTTGTCCGCGGCTCCAGATGGGGAGGCCCCGACCATGAACCACGACCCTTTGTCCGACGTGCTGCGCAGCGTGCGCCTGCGCGGAGCGGTCTTCTACTACGTGAGTTTTGGCGACGAGTGGGCCGCGGAAACGCCGGCCTCACCCGAACTGGCGAATGCCCTGATGCCGGGCGCCGAACACGTGCTGGCCTACCACCTCATGGTCCGGGGCGCCGGCTGGGCCGCCACCGACGGCGAGCCGCCGGTGCGGCTGGCACAAGGCGACATCGTGATGTTTCCGCGCGGCGACGGGCACGTCATCTCCAGCGCGCCGGGCATGCACGCCGAGGAAGACCGCAGCGACTGGCGCTTCACCACCCGCAACGATCCCAAGCCCATTGCGGTGGCCTACCACCGCGGCGTGTTGCGCCCGGGCGCCGCGATCCCGGCCGAGGAGGCGAAATCAGTGGTCGTCTGCGGCTTCATCGCCTGCGACCTGCGGCCCTTCAACCCTTTGATTGCTTCGCTGCCCCGGCTGCTGCATCTTGAATCCAGCGGCCTGGGTGCCTGGGTGGTGCAGCTGCTGGACCAGGCGGTGGCGGAATCGCGCGAGAGCCGTGCCGGCAGCGCTGCGGTGCTGGAACGGGTGAGCGAAATGGTGTTTGTCGACGCGGCGCGGCGCCACCTCGAATCGCTGCCCAGCGGCGCCTCGGGCTGGTTCGCCGCGCTGCGCGATCGGCACGTGGGGCGGGCGATCCACCTCATGCACAAGCAGCCGGCCCATCCCTGGACCATCGACGAACTGGGGCACCAGGCCGGGCTGTCGCGTTCGGCCCTGCACGAGCGGTTTGTCGAACTCGCCGGGCAGCCACCCATGCAGTACCTCACCAGCTGGCGCATGCAGCTGGGTGCCGCCCTGCTGCGCAACAGCGAGAGCAAGGTCGCGGTGATCGCGCAGGAGGTGGGCTACGACTCCGAAGCGTCTTTTTCGCGCGCGTTCAAGCGCAGTGTGGGCCAGCCGCCTGCGGCGTGGCGGCGTGTGCAGCGAGTGAGCGCCTGAGGCGGTGCGGGCTCAAGCGCCCTGGAAACCGTCCCTGCGGTAGGTGAGCACCAGGGTGTCGCGCCAGCCGAGCTGGTCGGCCTCAACCGGCTGGATCGGTGTGGTCTCGTGAATCACCCGCGCATCGTCCAGCAGCAGCAGCGACCACGGTTCGCTGAGCGTGAAGCGCTGTCCGCTGGGGCCGTTGGCCTCGAACACGCGGCTCTCGCCGCCCTTGATGCCGTGGCGCCCCAGCATGAACACCGCCACCAGGTCCACACCGTCGCGGTGCGCGCCCTCGGGTGTGGGCCGACCAATGCCGTCGGTGGTGTCGATGCGAAACGGGTGCGCCTCCACGTACCAGGGCCGCGCGCCATGCAGCACCGACGCGGTCTGGCCCACGGTGCACAGCAGGGTCCGCCACAGCGGCGAAGCAAGCACCGCAGCCTCCATGGGCTCGAACCAGCGCTGCATGCCGCCGTGCAGCGCGTTGTATTCCAGCGGCTGCCAGTGGGCGCGGTGCGGCACCTGCTCCACGCCGGCCCCGTCCACCACGAAGCAGCTGTGGCGACGGCGCCGGTAGCGCCCGCCATCCTTGAGAAAACCATCGGGCGGCAACCCGCTCCAGCTGGCGTGCAAGGCAGCGAGTGCCGCGGGCTCGGCGTGCAACCAGCGCCGCACATCGGCAGCGCCCAGCAGGGCAAAGCCCGAGCGGGCCAGAGCGTCGTCGAGCCCGCTCAGGGGCACGCAAGGGGGTGGGCAAACGTTCAGACTCATGGGCGGGCAGTGTAGCGGCGCGTGTGCGTTTGCTCACCCGTCAGGCCTGCGCAGTTTCTGCGCTGGATCAAAACGGGGGCTTGCACGCACTGTCAAGCTGTTTGCATTGCCAAGGAGGCCGCTATGAACACTGTCGAATGGTCCGACGCCCTGCTGCTGGAATTTGAACCCATGGATGCCGTGCACCGCGAGTTTGTGGACCTGCTGGCGCAGGCACAGAATGCGTCCGACGCGAACCTGCCCCAGGCCTGGGCGGCGGTGGTGACACACACCGAGCAGCACTTCGGGCGCGAAGACGAGTGGATGCGCAAGACGCGCTTCGCTTCGGCCGACAACCACATCCTGCAGCACCGGGTGGTGCTGCATGTGCTGCGCGAGGGCCTGGCCATGGCACAGACCGGCCAGATGGGTGCTGTGCGCGAAATGGCTGGCGAGCTCGGCGTCTGGTTCGCCAAGCACACCCAGTCACACGACGCGGCGCTGGCGCTGCACATGCGCGGCCAGGTCATCCCCACCAGCCAGCGCAAAGCGGGTGCTCGTGCGGCGCACAGACCCCCGTGAAACCCGCCGCCCAGGGGGTTCCCGGCGCGGCCAGAAACCCGGCTCCTACATGGGGTAAACCATAAAGGCTTTGATATTTGTCAATGGTTATATTGTTTCCCCAACAGGAGACCGTCATGGCCGAAACGCTTCACGTCGCCGCTGCCGCCGAGGCACCCGGGCCGACGCCGCCCGACAACGCGCCCCACGGATCGACCGCTGACGCCCAGCGCGGGCCCTCGATCTTTTCGCTCCCGCTCGCCAGCTTGCGCTGGTCGGACCCGCTCCAGTGGCTCAAGCTGGGGTGGGCCGATTTCAAGCGCTGCCCCCGCATCGGCCTGTTCTACGGCCTGTGCTTCTTCGTCATGGGGCATGCCTTGCTGGCGCTGTTCCAGAAGGCCCCCGAATACCTGCTGGCGCTGAGCGCGGGCTTCCTGCTCATGGGCCCTTTCCTGTGCCTGGGCCTGTACGACGCCAGCAAGGCGATGCAGACGAGCTCCCACCGCCCCTCCCTGCGTGCATCGCTCGTCGCGTGGCGCCCCACCAAAGGCACGATGGCGATTTTTGCCGGTGTGCTGCTGATCCTGGAAATGCTCTGGGGCCGCGCGGCCCTGGTGGTGTTCGCGGTGAGCTTCAACACCATGCCCGGCAAAGTCAATCTGCTGGCCATGCTGCTGGACCCGCAGAACATCGGCTTCCTGATCACCTACATGGTGGTGGGCGGCGTTTTTGCCGGCCTGATCTTCGTCACCAGCGTGATCTCCATCCCGATGATCATGGACCGGCAGGTGGACGCGATTTCGGCCGGCCTGACCAGCATCCGCGCCTGCGTGCAGAACCCGGGCGTGATGCTGTTCTGGGGCGCCCTGATCACCGGCATCATCCTGCTGGCGATGCTGCCGGTGTTCCTGGGTCTGCTGATCGCTGGCCCGGTGATCGGCCACGCCACCTGGCACGCCTACCGGCACATCGTGCCCACGCAACCGTCCTGAATCAGTATTGCGTTTCCCGCCAGAGGCGGACCAGCAGCCACCAGCCAACCAGGGTGTTGAGCAGCGCCAGCATGACCAGCAACCCGCGCATCGGGCCGGTGGGCTGCAGCACCAGCAAGGCCGAGCTCATGCCCGATGACAGGAGGTTGAGCGCCACCACCAGCCAGAACAGCGGCCTGCGCGGTTGCCACAGACGGCGCAGGGCAGACACGGCAGACTTCATTCCTTCAATTCCTTTTCTTGCAGCAGGCGCCACATCACCTTGCCACTGCCGCTCTTGGGCAGGGCATCGACAAACTGCACCACACGCGGCGCCTTGTACACCGCCATATTGTCGCGGCACCAGTCCACGATGTCTTGCTCGCCGGTCTGCCCGCGCGCGGCCTCGCGCAGCACCACCACGGCCTTGACACTCTCGCCCCGGTAGGCGTCCCGGGTGCCGATCACGCAGGCCTCGGCAATCGCCGGGTGGCGAAACATCAGCGCCTCGACCTCGGCCGGCCAGACCTTGAAACCGCTGGCGTTGATCATGCGCTTGAGCCGGTCGGTGATGAAGAAGTAACCGTCTTCATCCACCCGGCCCAGATCGCCCGAGCGAAAATATTTCACGCCATTGAAATCGATGAAAGCGGCCGCGCTCGCATCGGGCCGCTTCCAGTAGCCACTGAACACCTGCGGCCCGCAGATGATGATCTCGCCCGCCTCGCCCTGCGGCATTTCCTGCAAGGTCTGCGGATCGACCACGCGCGCGTCGGTGCTCAGGAAGGGAATGCCCAGGCACTGCTGCTTGGGCGCATCGGGCGGGTTGTTGTGCGAGGGTGCGGCGGTCTCGGTGAGTCCATAACCTTCGGCGTAGCGCAGCCCGAACTGGTCGAACAGCCGCTGCGCCACCGCCTGCGGCATGGCCGCACCGCCGCCGCCGATGAAGACCAGGCTGGAGAGGTTGTACTGCTCAAAGCGCGGGCTGGCGAGCAAGTCCATCACCATGGTCGGGATGTTGCTCCAGTGCGTGACCTTCCAGGTGGAGATCAGGCGCCCGGCCAGTTCGCGCTCCCAGCGCGGCATGATGACCAGCGTGGCCCCGG
>PNMN01000044.1 GCA_013823655.1 Comamonadaceae bacterium
CGTGCGGCTGGCGTCCAAAACCTCGGTGATTTACACGGCAGGCCGTGTGGCAGACCCGCTGAGCGACTACCGGAATCCATCGGGTCCGAACAACGTTCGCAACCCCAACGCCTTCTTCACCCAGGACGGTGGCGACATCCACATCGAGGCACGCGGCCACGTGACCGGTGTTCGTTCCACCCAGTTGTATTCCGAATGGTTGTGGCGCACCGGTCGTGTGGCCGAAGACGACCGGACCTACCTGCCTGTGGCGCCGGAACAGGGCAACAACACCCAGCTCAACCAAGGCCAGACCGCCTGGTGGGTGCGCTTTGACCAGTTCCAGCAGGGTGTGGGCACGCTGGGTGGTGGCGACGTGAGTGTGGTCGCCGGTGGCGACGTCCAGGACCTGTCGGCGAGCGCGCCCACGCAGGGGCGCATGAATTCCCCAGTGGCGGACCTCGGCAAGCTGGTCAAGACCGGCGGCGGCGATGTGCGGGTGGAAGCCGGGCAGGACGTGCTGGGCGGGCAGTATTTTGCCGACGAGGGCAACGTGATCTTGCGGGCCGGTCGCGATCTCGGGTCGGGCACGCAAGTGGGCGCAAGCGATCTGTACCCGGTGCTCGCTCTGGGCAACGGTGAAGCACGGGTGAATGCCCATGCCGACCTGAACATCCAGGCCGTGATCAATCCCACGTTGCTGCACCAGTCTGCGGGAATCTCAAACGCTGTGGCGAACATTCAGGGTGCCGCGACCGAGATTCGCAAGGCGGTGTTTTCCACCTACGGGCAAGACAGCGGCGTTGCCCTTGAAAGCCTGACTGGCGATGTGGTGTTGAGTCAGTTTGGTGTGGGTGGGGTGGAGATCTCGTCTGCCTACGACCTGTTCACTGACGCAGTCAAGCCCTATCTTGGCGTAACGAACATCGACTTGCCGGGCCAGCTGAATTGGTTGCCTCCCAGCATGAGCATGACCGCCTTCGAGGGCAGTGTGAACCTCAACGGTGGCACCCGGACCCTGCTGCCTTCGCCCGCAGGGCAACTGGAGCTGCTGGCCATGAACGCGGTGCGTTTTGGGAGCAGTCAGCTGGTGATCAGCGACCGGGACCCAGCCACCATTCCCAGCGCTGCCCGGCCCGTCCAGTATGTGGGCGCGGGCATCGAAGCGCTGACCCTTTCGGGTGGGAGGCTCCACGCCACCACGCCGGTGCACACCGGCGGCAGTTCCACCGCCAGGGTGTACGCGGTTCAGGGCGATGTCATCGCGTGGGAGGGCAGCGATGTGAAGACCGGAACCTCGCTCACGTCGGCCAAGGCGGTTTCGGTGCGGGCCGGTGGCGACGTGGCCGACTTCAATCTGCGCATCCAGCACGCCAACGCCAGCGACCGCAGCCTGGTGCAGGCCGGACGGGACGTCTACTTCACGCCGACCGCCACCAGAACCGAAGAGGCGGGCATCCGTATCGGCGGCCTGGGCACGCTGGAGGTGAGCGCCGGGCGCGACCTGAGCCTGGGCGCTTCCGGGGGCATTCTGAGCCGGGGCGACCTGGACAACAACAACCTGCCGGTGGGCGGGGCGTCGATCCAGGTCATGGCCGGGGTGGGTGCCAACGGGCTGGACGCTGCGGGCACCTTGCAGCGCCTGGCCGAGCGGGTGGCCAGCGGCACGGTGAGCGACACCGACCTGTGGCTGGTGCGCTGGCTGGTGGGCAACGACGGCCTGAGCGCAGCCGATGCGGCGGCGGCGCTGGCTGGCGTGCGCGCCCTGGGCGCGCAGACGCAGCGCGACCAGGTGCGCGACATGCTGTTCACCGCGCTGCGCGCCACCGGGCGCGCAGCCAACGTGGCCGACAGCGGTTACGCCGGCCAGTTCGACCGCGGCTACGCGGCGCTGGAACTGGCTTTCCCCGGCATCGGGGACAAGGACGCGAATGGTGAGTTCACCCGGTACCAGGGCAGCATCAACCTGTTTGCCAGCCGCATCAACACCGCGCGCGGGGGCGATATCCATTTCCTGGTGCCGGGCGGTGACATGGTGGTGGGCCTGGCCAACACGCCGGATGCCCTGACAAAACTGGATTCTGCGAACTCACCCGGCCCCCTGGGCGTGGTGGCCTCGGCCAGCGGCGACATCAAGGGCTTCAGCCGAGGTGACGTGCTGGTCAACCAGTCGCGCATCCTCACCGTGGGCGGCGGCGACATCCTGCTCTGGTCCAGCGAGGGCGACCTGGATGCTGGCAAGGGCAAGAAAACCGCCACTTCGGTACCGCCGCCCGTGATTCGGATCGATGCACAGGGAAATGTGACCCTGGAGCTGCAAGGCGCGGCCACCGGTTCCGGCATTGGCGCCCTCAAGACTGGTGACACCGAGGCCGGCGACGTGGACCTGATCGCTCCCAGGGGCACGGTGAACGCGGGCGACGCCGGCATCCGCGCGGGCAACCTGAACATCGCCGCCCTGGTGGTGCTGGGGGCCGACAACATCAGCGTCTCGGGCACGTCGGCCGGCACGCCGGTGGCCGACACCAGCGCCGTCACCGCCGCCGCGTCGGGCGCCACCACGGGTGGCGACGATTCGTCCAGCGTGGTCGAGTCGCTCAACCAGGCGGCGGCCGAGTCGGCCAAGGCGGCGCAGGAGCTGGCCGAAGCGCTGCGGCCCTTTGTGGTGCGGGTGGAGGTGCTGGGCTATGGCGATTGATCGGGCCATGCACCGCACCGGCATAGTCCGTTCGGACCATGCCGCCTCTGTGTAACACCAACGCCACAGTTGACTTTTAACCTCCAGACCGTGTGCTCGTTGGCGGCACAGGGATGGCTTTTTTTTGACATGACCATGAAACGCATATTTGCACTCCTGCTGAGCACGCTGCTGTTGTCGCCCATGCTGGCCCATGCCTGGTGGGACGAGGCCTGGACCAACCGCCAGAAGATCACGCTGGACACGCAGGCGGTCGGCCTGGCCGCCGAAGTGAGCGACGTTCCGGTGTTGCTGCGCCTGTCCACCGGCAATTTCGATTTCCTGGGCATCAACCTGGACGGATCGGACATCCGTTTCGTGGCCGAAGACGGGCTGACGGTGCTGCCGCACCAGATCGAGCGCCTGGACACCACCAACGAACTGGCCTTCATCTGGGTGAAGGTACCCAGGCTGGCGGCGGGCAACGCCACCCAGCACATCTGGCTCTATCACGGCAACGAGGCCGCCCCGGCCGCTGCCCCGGCGCCGCTGTACGACGCCGCGCAGTGGGCGGTGTGGCGCCTGAGCGATGCCTCTGGCCTGCCGCAGGACGCCAGCGGTGCGGGCAACCACGTGGCCGCGGGTGTGTCCACCCCGGTGTCCAGTGGCCTGATCGCCGGTGCGGCCCGGCTGGCCGGTGACGGTGGCCTGAAGGCCGGTGCGCCCAGCCTGGCTGCGGCCACCGCCTTCACCTTCTCGGCCTGGATCAGGCCGACAAACGGCAACGGCGAGCTGCTGACGCTGGGCGGCCTGAACCTGTCGCTGGCCGAGGGTGTGCCGGTGCTGAGCGCCGCTGGCAATGTGGCCCGCGCACCCACCCCGCTGCCGCTGAACACCTGGCACCACGTGGCGCTGACCCAGGGCGCGAGCGCCGCCGTGCTGTACATCAACGGCCAGCCGGTGGGCAGCCTGAACCAGGCTTTTGTGCCGGCGGCGGCCATCAGCGTGGGGGCCGGTCTGGTGGGCGAGATCGACGAGGTGCAGATTTCCACCACCGAGCGCAGCCAGGCCTGGCTGCTGGCGCAGGCCGATGCACAGGGCATGGCCAGCAAGCTGGTGAAGATGGGCGAGCCGCAGACCACCGAATCCGGTGGCGGCGAAGAAACCGGCTATTTCATGGTCACGATGCAGAACCTGACCATCGACGGCTGGGTGGTGATCGTGCTGTGCGTGCTGATGCTGATCTACGCCATTTACGTGATGGTGGTGAAGCTGGCGCTGATTGCGAAGCAGGAGCGCGCCAATCCGCTGTTTGCGCAGGCCTTCGACCAGCTGACCAAGCAACTGCCGACGCTGGGCGACAGCGCACAGGCGCATGGCAAGCACCTGGACGCGCTGGCCCGACAGTCTGGCGACTACGAGCACTCGCCGCTGCACCGCATCTACCAGGTGGGGGTGCGGGAAATCAAGTTCCGTTTTGACCAGGCGGTGGCCGAGCAAAAGGCCAACGGGGTGAATGCCCACGGCATGCCCGCCATCAGCGAACGCGCCATGCTGGCGGTGCGCTCCAGCCTGGACGCGCAACTGGTGCGCGAGCGCCAGAAGCTCGACAGCCAGATGGTGATGCTGACGATTGCCATTTCGGGCGGCCCCTTCCTGGGCCTGCTGGGTACGGTGGTGGGCGTGATGATCACCTTCGCCGCCGTGGCCGTGGCCGGCGACGTCAACGTGAACGCGATCGCGCCCGGCATTGCGGCCGCGCTGGCGGCCACGGTGGCCGGGCTGGGCGTGGCCATTCCGGCGCTGTTTGGCTACAACTACCTGCAGACCAAGATCAAGACGATTGGCGCCGACATGATGGTGTTCGTGGACGAGTTCGTGACCAAGATGTCCGAAACCTACGGCGACTGAGCCTGAACACGGAGCACAGACCATGGCACAAGTACAGGAAGACGGCGCTATTTACGATCAGATCAACGTCGTGCCGATGTTGGATCTGTCCTACGTTCTGCTGGTGATCTTCATCCTCATGACCACCGCTTCGGTGCAGGGCATCAAGGTGAACCTGCCCAAGGCCAGCAACACGCCCAGCCTGGCCAAGCCGCAGACCAAGGCCATCACCATCACCGAGACCGGGGCGCTCTACCTGGACGCCTACCCCATGGCCACACTGAGCGATCTGGAGGCGCGGCTGCTGCAGATCAAGGCCGGCTCGCCGGAGTTTCCGATCGTGGTCAAGGGCGATTCGGCGGTGCAGTACGAGAAGGTGGTCGAGGTGCTGGACCTGCTGGGCCGCCTGGACCTGAACCAGATCGGTCTGGTGACGCAGCGGTTGGTCAAGTGAACCCGAGACCGACCACCGGGCAGCGCCTGACGCGCGCGGCCGTCATGCTGTTGCTGCTGGCCGCTGTGCTGGGTCTGGGCTATTGGCTCTACAAGCTGGTGTCGGACCCGGCCGAAAAACCCAGGAAGCGGGCGGTGCAAGAGATCACCCTGCACAAGCCACCACCACCGCCGCCGCCGCCCAAGACGCCGCCACCACCGCCGCCGCCCAGGATGGATCAGGAAAAGATCGACGTGCCCAAGCCGGACGCGCAGCCCGACAAGCCCGCCGAGGCGCCACCCCCGGGGCCCGATCTGGCGGTGGACGCCGCTGGCAGCGGCAGCGGCGACGGTTTTGGTCTGGTGGGCAAGCCCGGCGGCACCGACCTGCTGGCCACCGGCATTGGCGGTGGCGGCGCTGGCGCTGGCGGCGACCAGTTCGCCTGGTACAGCGCGCTGGTCAAGGAGCGCATCCAGGACGCCGTCGAAGAAGCCGCCCGGCGCGACAAGAAGCTGCGTGCCGCCGGCAATGTCCAGCGCACGGTGCATGTCTGGGTGGGTGCGGGCGGCACCATCACCCGGGTCGAGCTGGTCGGGTCCGGCGAGCGCCCCGAGCTGGACCAGTCGCTGCGCGATGCCTTGCGCAACGTGGCGGCGGTGCGCGAGGCCGCGCCGGGCAACATGCCGCAACCCATCCGTCTGCGCATCACCACGCGCTCCTGAAACTTTTTTTCGATGTCAGAGAACTCCCATGAAACGAGCTGAACGATTCCCCCTGCGGGTGGCGGCCCTGGCGGCCCTGCTGGCCCTGGGCCAGGGCGTGGCCCAGGCCCAGGGCAACGAGCGTGAAGACCTGGAAACGCTGCGCCAGACCACCATGAACCTGATCCAGGCGCTGGTGCTGCAGGGCGTGCTGCCGGCCGACAAGGCCGACCAGCTGGTCAAGGCGGCCGAAACCAAGGCCCGCGCCACCGTGGCCGAGGCGAAAAAGGTGGAAGAGTCCACCGTGCGCGTGCAGTACGTGCCCGAGTCGGTGCGCAAGCAGATCGGTGACCAGGTGCGCGAAGAGGTGGTGGCGCAGGCCAAGGCCGAGCGCTGGGGCGACGTGAACGCGGTGCCCGAGTGGGTGGACCGCTTCAAGTTCGATGGCGATGTGCGCGTGGGTTACCAGCGCGACATGTTTTCGGACGGCAACGCGCCGGAGTTCTTTTTCCAGACCGTCGGCCAGGACATCGACAACACGCTGGAAGACCGCAACCGCTACCGCCTGCGCGCCCGCCTGGGCGTGACCGCGCGCGTGACGCAGGATGTGTCGGCCCAGCTGCGCCTGGCCACCGGCAGCGGCTCCGAACCGGTGTCCACCAACCAGACGCTGGGCAACTTTGGCAACAAGGCCAACTTCTCGCTCGACCGCGCCTTCATCCGCGCCCGTTCGCAGGACACGCTGCCCTGGCTCACCGTGAGCGCCGGGCGGCTGCCCAACCCGTTCTTCTCGTCCGATCTGGTGTTCGACGACGACCTGGTGTTCGAGGGCCTGGCGCTGCAGTTCAACGACCCCGCCGCCGCCGCCCGCACCTGGCGCCCGTTTGGCACCGTGGGCCTGTTCCCGCTGCAGGACGTGCAGCGTTCGGTCAGCAACGACGCCAGGAGCAAGTGGCTGCTGGCGGCGCAGGGCGGCGTGGAGTGGGTGCCCAGCAACCAGTTGCGCACCCGGTTCGGGGTGGGTCTTTACGACTACCGCAACATCGCGGGCGTGCGCAACGATCCGACATTCAACACGCGGGATGAAACGGCGCCCAGGTTCCGCCAGAAGGGCAATTCGCTGTTCGACATCAGCGGCGATCCGGGCACCCGTCTCTGGGCCCTGGCCTCGGACTACCAGGTGCTCAACCTCAGCGCCGCCGTCGACTACCAGCTCTACAACCCGGTGCACCTGATCGTCTCGGCCGACTACGTGCGCAACCTCGGCTTCGACCAGAGCAAGATCCGCCAACGCACCGGCCTGAGCCTGGACCGCGAGGATTCGGGCTACATGCTCCGGGCCACGCTGGGCAGCCCGGAAATTCTGCTCAGCGGCGACTGGCAGATGTCCCTGGCCTACCGCTACCTGGAAGCCGACGCCGTGCTCGACGCCTTCACCGATTCCGACTTCCACCTGGGTGGCACCAACAACAAGGGCTTCATCCTGGGGGCGCAGTACGGCCTGAGCCGCAACACCTGGCTGAGCGCGCGCTGGCTCTCCAGCCGCGAGATCACCGGGTTGCCGCTGTCGATCAACACCCTGCAGGTCCAGTTCAATGCGAAGTTCTGAGTCTGCCCTGCGGTGGGTCGGGCTGCTGCCTTGTGCGGGCCTGCTGGGCTTGTTGCAGGCCTGCGCGTCCATCGACCCGCAGCAGCTGGAACTGCGCGACCGCATCGCCCAGGGTGCGCTCACGCTGGAGGACGCGCAGAACTTTCGCACCTCTGCCCTGGAGCGCCGGGCGGCGGTGGCCACCGGCAGCGAGCTGGCCCCGCGGCTGGCCAGCGCGCTGGACGCGCAGCTGGCCGAAGCGGCGCGCGCTGGCGACACGAAGCAGCTGCGCAGCCTGATCGAGCAAGGCGCGCTGGTGAATGCGCCCGATGCCTGGGGCAACACACCCTTGCTGGTGGCCGCGCGTGAGGGGCGGGTGGAGGCGGTCCGTGCCTTGTTGCGCGCGGGCGCCGAGCCCGAAGGCCGCGACGGTGGCATGACGCCCCTGGCCGCCGCGGCCTTGCGCGGGCATGCGCCGGTGGTGCGGGTGCTGCTGCGCGCGGGCGCGCGGGCGAACGCGCTTGGCCTGGATGGTCAGGCACCCTTGCTGGGCGCGCTGCGAAGCGGTCACACCGAGACGGTGCGCCTGCTGCTGGAGGCCGGCGCCAGCACCCGGGTGACGGACCGGGCGGGCGACAACCCGCTGGTGATGGCGATCCACCAGGGGCGCGAGGACTTGCTGCTGCTGCTGCTGCAACACGGCGCCGACCCCGACCGGCTGGACGCCAGCGGCCTGAGCCCGCTGTACTGGGCGCGGCAGAACCAGCGCGAAGACCTGGCGCAGCGGCTGCTGGACGCCGGTGCCCGGGCCGACCGGCTGCGCGTGACCCTGCGCGAGAGCCGACCCTACAAGACCGAGGAATTCTGATGATGCCGACCCCGATCCGCCCCCTGTTGCTGGCCTGCCTGGGCCTGGCCCTGGCTTCTGGCGCCGTGGCCCAGCAGGACAACAAAGACAGCCGCGAGCGCCAGGCGTTGCGCCGCGCCCAGCAGCAGGTGCAAAAAGCCAACCAGGAGGTGACGAGCCTGCAGGAGAAGGTCAACAGCATCGAGCAAGAGCGCGGCCAGCTGGCCAGCGAAGTGGAGGCGAGCAAGGCGCGCGCCAGCAGCGAAGCCGCCCGCGCCAGCAACGCTGCGGCGCGCAACCGCAAGCTGCAGCAGGAGCTCGATGCGCTGCAGGCCGAGCGCGACCAGCTGGAGCAGACCCGCAGCGGGCAGGAGGCACAGCTCAAGGAGCGCGCCGAACGGGTGGCCACGCTGGAGCGCGAACTGGCCCAGGCCATTGAGCGCGGCAAACAGCTGGACGCGCAGGGCAGCACGCAGCGCCAGCAGACCGCCGCCTGCGAAGACCGCAGCGCGCGGCTGTACCAGGCCGGCCGCGAGCTGCTGGACGAATGCCGCGTGTTCGGGACCGAACATCTGGAGCCGATCAGCGGCCGCGCCCGCGTCGGCGTGGAAAACCGGCTCGAATTCCACCGCGACCGGCTCGACGAAGCGCGCTCGACCACGGCCACCGCGGCGGCAACCAAATAAACAGAAAAGCGAACATGGCCAAAGGCATGATCCTGGCGGCAGGCCAGGGAACCCGGGTGCGGCCCCTGACCAAGGACCAGCCCAAACCCATGGTGCCCATTCTGGGCAAACCGGTCATGGAGTACCTGATCGAGCACCTGGCCAGCCACGGTGTGACGGAGATCGTGGTCAACGTGGCCTACCACCACCAGCGCATCGAGCAGTACTTCGGCGACGGTCGGCGCTGGGGCGTGGAGATCGGCTACTCCTACGAAGGGGTGCGCGAGCACGGCGACATCCTGCCGCGTCCTCTCGGTTCGGCCGGCGGCATGCGGCGGATTCAGGACTTCAGCGGGTTTTTCGATGAAACCAGCATCGTGCTGTGTGGCGATGCGCTGATCGATCTGGACATCGGCGCCGCGCTGCGCGAGCACCAGGACAAGGGCGCGCTGGCCAGCATCGTGGGCCTGGAGGTGCCGCTGGAAGAGGTGAGCAGCTACGGCGTGGTGGTGGCCGACGAACAGGGGCGCATCCAGTCGTTCCAGGAAAAGCCCAAGCCGCAGGATGCGCGCTCCCGCCTGGCCAGCACCGGTGTGTACATTTTTGAGCCGGAGGTGATCGAACGCATTCCACCCGGCAAGGTGTACGACTTCGGTGCCGAACTGTTCCCGTTGATGGCGCAGCAGGGGCTGCCGTTTTTTGTCCAGAACCGCCCCTTCAACTGGATCGACATCGGCCGCGTGAGCGACTACTGGACGGTGCTGATGCGGGTGCTGGGCGGCGAAGTGGGCAGCATGCGCATGCCGGGGCACGAGGTGCAGCCCGGCGTCTGGGTCGGTGTGAACACGCAAATACCCTGGGACGCGATCAAGATCAGCGGACCGGTCTACATCGGGTCGGGGGTGAAGATCGAGCCCGGCGTGAGCATCGTCGGACCGGCCTGGATCGGTCACGGCAGCGTGATCCGCGAAGGCGCTCACCTGGAGCGCAGTGTGCTGTTCGAGTACACCCGGATCGCGCCTTACATGAGTTTTTCCGAGATGATTGTCTCGCGCCAGTACTGCGTGAACCGCCATGGCGACACGCTGTACGCGGGCGACGATTCGCACCCGCTGCGCTGGGGCGACGCCCGCGCCTGAAGCCGAGCGCGGCTCGGCTCGGCCGCTCCGTTGCCGCATGAAACGGTGCAGCCCAGAGGCACCGCCGGGCTGGCTTTGCCAGACGGCCAGTGCCGCCCCCTGGAGGGGGTGACGCGAAGCGGCGCGGGGGTGTTCCTTCAGTACCTGGCGTTCAGGCCCAGGCTGGCCTGGGTGCTTGAAAAATCCGCGCTGGCCTGGGTGCTGCGCCGCTGGCTGTGCTGCAGGCGGGCTTGCAGGCTGAGCCTGGGCTGGAAGTTCCAGACCAGGGTGAGCGAGGCGTCGCGGGTGCGGTCGCAGCGCGCATCGGTGCCCATCCCGGTGGGGTTGCCGAGCAGGCGGCGTTGCGTTTCAGCCAGCGATCCACTCACGCTGGTGCGGCTGCCGGGGAGCCATGTGCCCGTCAGGCTCAGGCGCTCGTTGCGGGCGTGGGTGCTGGTGAGGGTCTGGTTGCCGCTGAGGGTGCTTGTGCCGCTCAGGGTCCAGGCCGTCTTGCCGCTCGCTTGCCAGTTCACGCTGAGCGATGCGTTGTGGCCGCTGAAGTCCATCGCCGGATCGCTCGGGTGGCTGCGCTCGAGCAGGGTCAGGCTGCCGTCTGCGGTGGTTTTGCCGCTGAGCACCCAGCGCAGGTCCAGCCACAGTTCGTCTTGCCGGTAGTCGTCCTGCGTCAGGGGGTTGTCGAGATGGCGTCCGTCGCTGTGGCGCAGCCGGGTGCCGATGCGGTTGCCGGTGCCAAAGCGGCGCTGCAGGCCGGTTTCGATGGTGCTTTGCCGGTAGGAGTCCTCACCGAACTGATCGACGCTGGTGGATTCGCGCGCCTGGTGCAAGGCCCCCTGCAGTTGCCAGGGGCCGTCCAGTCCGTACCGGATCTCCAGGCCCTGGCGCTTGCGCAGGCGGCGGTTGTCGCCGCTGAGGCTTTGCGCGTCGTCGAAACGGTTGGCAGACTCTTCCCGTTCCAGATACAGACGACCAAACAGGTCGGGTGTGTAGGCCCAGTTCCAGCCCAGCGCGTAGTTCTTGGCCAGCAGGTCGTATCTCGAAAAATGCTGGTATCGGTGGTTCGCCAGTGAAACCTCGGCGCGCACGCGCTGCAGGCTGTAGCTTTTGTCAAAACCGACCCCCAGGGTTTGTACATGCACCATCTCGCCCGTGCTGTCGCGACCGATCAAGGGTCGCGGATCGACCCCGGTCGGCAGGCGAAACAGATTGCTGTCGTGCTGCAACTGGTACGACGCCGTGACATAGAGCCCGTCGGCGGGCTGTGCGAGCGCAGCCGCCGTCAGCAGGTTGCTGCCCAGCAGAGCGCACAGGCACAGTGCGGGGCGCTGCGGCCCAGTGAAAAAAACCATCGTCAGTACGCCTTGGAGTCTTTGAACACGAGCCGGATGGTTTTGTAGACGATCAGCATGTCCAGCTTGAGCGACCAGTTGCGCAGGTAGTCCAGGTCGTGGTCGATGCGGCCCTGCATTTTTTCCAGCGTGTCGGTTTCGCCCCGAAAGCCGTTCACCTGGGCCCAGCCGGTGATGCCGGGTTTGACCTTGTGGCGAACCATGTAGCCCTTGATCAGCTTGCGGTACAGCTCGTTGTGCGCCACCGCATGCGGGCGTGGGCCGACGATGCTCATCCGGCCTTGCAGCACGTTGATGAACTGCGGCAGCTCGTCGAGCGAGGTCTTGCGCAGGATCGCGCCCAGCCGCGTGATGCGCTTGTCGCCGCGCTGGGCCTGCTGGATGTTGGGGCCGTCCTCGGCCACCGTCATGGAGCGGAACTTGTAGACCAGAATCTCCTGGCCGTCTTGGCCGTAGCGGCGTTGCTTGAAGATCACCGGCCCCGGCGAGCCCAGCTTCACGGCGATCGCAATGGCCAGCAGGATCGGGGTCAGACACACGAGTATCAGCAAGGAGAGCACGATGTCGCTGCTGCGCTTGAGCAGGCCATTGAGCCCCTGAAACGGTGTTTCGCACACCGCGATCACCGGTGTGCCGCACAGCACCGTGGGCTTGCTCTGAATCAGGTCGGTCACGAACATGTCGGGCACGAAATAGATCGAGACCGTGGTGTCTTTCAGGTCTTCCAGGATCTTCAGGATGCGTGGCTGGGAGGCCATCGGCAAGGAGATGTAGATCTGGTTGATGCGGTGGCGGGTGATGAGGCCCGGCAACTGATCAAAGCGCCCCAGCAATGAGAACCGGCCGTCCGCACCCAGGCGCTCGGCGCTGCGATCGTCCACGAATCCCACCACATCGATGTGTGCCAGCGCAGCGGCCTTGAGGTTGGTGGCCAGTTCAAGTCCTTGCGTGTTCATGCCCACCACCAGCGCGCGCTCGCTCGGACCGTGCAGACTCACCAGCCAGGGTGCGGCCCTTTGCAGCACGAACCAGGCGGCCGCATCGACCAGCGGTACCGCGATCACCCAGCTGAGCACCAGATCATCGGGGAACAGGCGCAGATACCCGGTCGTCAGACCGGCGGCCAGCAGCAATGTGAAGAGCAGCGCCCAGCTCCTGACCACATCGAGCAGCAGTGCGCCGGGTGCCATGGACAGGCGGGACGCCCCGGGGAAGGTCATGGCAAAGACCAGAACCGCGAGCAAAAAGTATTCGGGGTAGATGCCGCCGTCGATGAAGTAGGCGCAGATCCACAGGCCAGAGACGGCCACCATCGGACTCAGTGCCGCTTCCAGTGCGTACAAAACGCTGCGGCTGCCCGGGGTGCCGCTGTAGCTGCGTTTGCGCGCCACATCAGGTATGCCAGGGCTGGACGTTTCGATCAAGCGGTTCTCCCACCGAGTGTGTTCGCGGGCCTGTGCCGGAGCGCGACTGTTCTGCAGTCCGGGGGCATGACCGCACGCACCCGAACCCGACAAGACTCAAAAGTCTATGGCGTGTTTGTGACAACTTCGATGCAAAAGCGTTGGGGTGCCGAGAGTGAGCCGTTTGGATGTGTCTGGACAGCGTCACGGGTTCGACACGAGAGATCCAGAGCGTTCGGCCGTGCCCTTGATCCGGCCCTGTGAAGTCTGGACTTTCGTTCGGGCTGAGAGCGAAGCCGTTCGACAAGCTCAGCCCGAACGGTTTCTGTTTCACCGGGCCGAAACCACAGGAGCCCGTCCGACTTGGGCGTTTTGTCGGCTGCAAGTGCGCCGCCCTGGTGGTCTCGCCAGGGCGGCAAGGCTTTCAGGCTTTCAGTGTCGGAGCCACTTGTCCCCGTCGCGGTCATCGCGCTGCTCGTGCCGCCGCCGGTCTCTGCGCTCGTCGCGGTCACGCTCGCGGCGCGGGTGGTCGTAGCCGTAGCCCGGGGCTTGCCGGTGGCCACCGATGTAGATCACGCGCGGCGCAGGCACGTGGTAGGTGGTCCCGATCTGGATGCGCGTCACGACCGGCGCCATCGGCAGGTATTCCACGCGGGGTTGCGGCACGAATTGCGGCACGAATTGGGGTACGAATTGCGACGGCGGCGGCGCGCTGTCCAGCGGCGTCACGCTCAGGCGCACGAAGCGGCCCGGGTCGTTCGGCATCTGGGTGCTGTACTGGCGACCCGCGTACTCGTAGACCACGTTGTAGGCCACGGTGCGGTTTTCGTAAAAAGTCTGGGTGCCGCACTGCTGCACGGTCTGGGTCTGGGGCTGGCTGCTGCCTTCGATGCGGTTGCCGACGATGGCGCCGCCCATGAGGCCGATGACGGTGGCCAGTGCGCGGCCGCTGCCGTCGCCGATGGCGTTGCCCATGGCGCCGCCGGCGATGCCGCCGATCAGTGCGCCAGCGCCGGACTTCTGACCGGGCACGGTGACGGTCTGGTCATGGCACACCTGGCGCGGCACGGCGATCTGCTGCACCACCGGGGTGCTGCTGATGACGCGGCCCTGTTCGTCCTGGGCCTGTACAAGGCCTGCACCAGCCAGGGCCATCAGGCCGGTGATGGCGGGCAGGAGGGAGCGGGTCTTGTGGGTTTTCATGAAAAGCTCCGGGGTTGAGGAGCCTTCAGCATGCGGCCCGTGTGTCAAGCCACGGTGCCGCAAATGTAAAACTTCGTGCGCCAGCGGCGCGCCGTGTGAAGGCGCGCGCACCAGACGGTCACGGCAGGTCGGGCACCGTTTCCTGAGCGGCCACATCGCGGGGCAGACCGAGCACGTCGCGCGCCACGGCTTCGGCCACTTTGATGCCGTCCACCCCGGCCGAGAGGATGCCGCCCGCATAGCCCGCGCCTTCGCCCGCCGGGTACAGACCGCGGGTGTTCAGGCTCTGGAAGTCCGGCCTGCGGGTGATGCGCAGTGGCGAGCTGGTGCGCGTCTCCACGCCGGTGAGCACGGCGTCTGGCATGTCGTAGCCCTTGATCTTGCGGCCGAACGCCGGAATCGCTTCGCGCAGGGCTTCGATGGCATAGGTCGGCAGGGCCGGGGCCAGGTCGCCGAGCCGCACGCCGGGCTGGTACGACGGCTGCACCCCGCCCAGCGCGGTGGAGGGCTGGCTGGCCACGAAGTCGCCCACCAGCTGGCACGGCGCTTCGTAGCTGCCGCCGCCCAGCGTGTAGGCGCGCGCTTCCAGCTCGCGCTGCAGCACGATGCCGGCCAGCGGGTGCGTCTGGCCGTCGGCTTTGAGGCGCTCGGCCTGAGCCGCATAGCGCGCACCGTCGGTATCGCCGAAGGCCGCTGTCCACAGTGGCGCGTCTTGCGGAAAATTTTGCGGGAAGTCGGCGGTGGCGATGCCCACCACCAGGCCGGCGTTGGCGTTGCGTTCGTTGCGTGAATACTGGCTCATGCCGTTGGTGACCACGCGGCCGGGTTCCGAGGTGGCGGCCACCACGGTGCCGCCCGGGCACATGCAGAAGCTGTAGACGGTGCGACCGTTCTTCGCGTGGTGCACCAGTTTGTAGTCGGCCGCGCCCAGCAGCGGGTGACCGGCGTGGCGGCCCCAGCGGGCGCGGTCGATCACGCTCTGCGGGTGCTCGATGCGAAAACCCACCGAGAAGGGCTTGGCTTCGAGGAACACGCCCGCATCAAACAGCAGCGCGAAGCTGTCGCGCGCGCTGTGGCCGAGCGCGATGACGGCGCGGCGGGCCGGCAGTTCCAGCGTTTCGCCGCTGTCCAGCCGCTGCACGCGCAGCCCGGTGAGTTGCTGCCGACCCTCGGCGCACGGGCTCAGCAGCAGGCCTGTGAGCTGGTGCTGGAAGCGGATTTCGCCGCCCAGCGCCACGATCTTCTGGCGCATCGCCTCGACCACCTTGACCAGCTTGAAGGTGCCGATGTGCGGGTGCGCCTGGTACAGGATTTCGGGTGGCGCGCCCGCGTCCACGAACTCGTTCATCACCTTGCGGCCGAGGAAGCGCGGGTCCTTGATCTGGCTGTAGAGCTTGCCGTCGGAGAACAGGCCGGCGCCGCCCTCGCCGTACTGCACATTGCTCTGCGGGTTGAGCACCTTCTTGCGCCACAGGCCCCAGGTGTCCTGGGTGCGTTCGCGCACCGGTTTGCCGCGTTCCAGCACGATCGGGCGCAGGCCCATCTGCGCCAGCGCCAGCGCGGTGAACAGGCCGCAGGGGCCCAGGCCCACCACCACCGGGCGCTCGGCCGGGTCAGGCGGCCAGCCGGTGGGCGCATGCCCCGGTGGGTGCCAGCTCATGTCGGGCGTGGGGTTGATGTGCGGATGCTGGTCGTGCAGCGCCAGCAAGGACGGTTCGAGGGACGGGTCGGCCAGCGCCACGTCCACGATGTAGACCGCCAGCAGATCGGCCTTGCGCGCGTCGAAACTGCGCTTGAACACCTGCAAGCTGCCGATGGCTGCGGGGTCCACGCCCAGGGCCTGCGCGCTCAGGCGCGTGAGCGCGGCCACCGGGTGTGGCGCCGGGGTGCGGTCCTGGTCGGTTTCGGTGGGGGCGTCGGCGGCGCGGCGGTGCTCGGCGGGCACCTCGGCCAGAGGCAATTTGAGTTCGGCGATGCGGATCATGGTGTCGTGGGGCTTGTGGTGATCAAGCAGTCAACGGACAAGCGCCGATAATACCGGTGTGAAGCGTGCCAGACCGCCGCTGGCACAGCGCCCGAAAGGGTGTGCTGGAGGAACGTCCGGACTGCACAGGACAGCGTAGGAGGTAACACCTCTCCACCGACCAGTCGGGCAGGGCAACCTGCAAGGCCCTAAGGTGCGGATCAGAGCAACAGAGACGAGCCGATTCAGTTCGGGTGAAACGGGCAATCTCTACGCGCAGCAATACCAAATAGGCCAGCGTTGATGTGGTTCCGCAGAGCTGGCGGGTAGGTAGCACCGAGCCGGGTGGGCAACCCCCGGCCCAGAGGAATGGCGGTCACATCCGGGGCAACCCGGATGCACAGAATCCGGCGTAACGGCGCGCTTCACACTTTATTCATCGCAGCGCATAGCCCGTGGCCAGCGGCACGGCCCAGTCTTCCCGGCCATGGTGCCGCGCCAGCGCCGCCATGGCGCCGTGCTCGTAGGGCACCGCGTGCAGCTCGGCGCTCCAGAGGCCGTCGCTGCCCCGCTCGGCGATGGCGCAGCGCGCGTCCGGG
>PNMN01000045.1 GCA_013823655.1 Comamonadaceae bacterium
TACACCACCTGCGCCAGCAGCCGCGCCCAGTTGATCGAGTTGACGGTGCCGATCTTGTACCGGCGCTTGAAGGCCAGATCGTTGCTGACGTTCTTGACGATGTCCTGGCAGTCGTCGAACACGCCCTCGATGGCGATGTTGTGGATGTTCTCGTCCATCAGGCTGAACATCTGCGCCTGCTGGAACGGGCTCATGCGGCCGTGCGGGCTGAGCATGAACACGCGCACGCCCTGTTTGCCGCGCATCGCGTACTCGGCCGCGCTGCCGGTGTCGCCGCTGGTGGCGCCCAGGATGTTGAGCTCTTCGCCGCGGCGCGCCAGTTCGTACTCGAACAGGTTGCCCAGCAACTGCATCGCCATGTCCTTGAAGGCCAGCGTCGGGCCATTCGACAGGGCTTGCAGAAACAACCCGCCCTGTCCTGCGCCTGTCGAAGGGTCCAGCTGCTTCAGCGGCACGATGGCCGCCGTGCCGTACACCGCTTCGGTGTAGGTCTTCTCGCACAGCGCCTTCAGGTCGGCGGCAGGAATGTCGTCGATGTAGAGCGACAGCACCTCAAAAGCCAGTGCCGCATACCCCCCCGGCGCGCCGCCGTTGAACGCACCGCGCCAGCGCGCCAGCGTGGCCGCATCCACCTGCGGGTAGCGCTCAGGCAGGTACAAACCGCCATCGGGCGCCAGGCCTTCGAGCAGGATTTCGCAAAAACGTTTGCGGTCCGGGTGACCACGGGTGGAGAGGTACAGCATGTCAAGTCCAGTACACCGTCTTCCAACGGCATGTCACGAGCGCAGAAGCCCGCTCAGCACACGCCGCAGAACCGGCTTTGCCGGGCCGCTGGCGTGGTCCCCCTTCAGGGGGAAGACGCGAAGCGGCGCAGGGGGTCAATTCAACTCTTCTTTGCGGATGCGCGTGATCGGTGCCAGCACACTCGGCAGCGCCTGCATCTGCGCCAGCACATCGTTCATGGTGCCTTCGCGGATGTCGTGCGTGAGGATGATCAGGTCGGTGGACGTGGCGCCCTCGCCGCCCACCTCGTCGGCCTCGCGCTGCAGCACCGCGTCGATGCTGATACCGGCGTTGGCCAGAAGACCTGTGACTTTGGCGAGAACACCCGCCTCGTCGGCCACGCGCAGGCGCAGGTAGTAGCTCGTCACCACCTCGCTCATGGGCAACACCGTCAGGTCGCTCATCGCGTCGGGCTGGAAGGCCAGGTGCGGCACGCGGTGCAGCGGGTCGGCGGTGTGCAGGCGGGTGATGTCCACCAGGTCGGCGATCACGGCGGAGGCGGTGGGCTCGCTGCCCGCGCCTTTGCCGTAGTACAGCGTGGTGCCCACGGCATCGCCCTGCACCATCACCGCGTTCATCGCGCCCTCCACGTTGGCAATCAGGCGCTTGGCCGGCACCAGGCTGGGGTGCACGCGCAGTTCAATGCCCTGGCTGGTTCGTTTGGTGATGCCCAGCAGCTTGATGCGGTAGCCCAGTTGTTCGGCGTACTTGAGGTCGGCGGCGCCCAGCTGGGTGATGCCTTCCACGTAGGCCTTGTCGAACTGCACCGGGATGCCGAAAGCAATGGCGCTCATCAGCGTGGCCTTGTGCGCCGCGTCCACGCCCTCGATGTCGAACGTCGGGTCGGCTTCGGCGTAACCCAGGCGCTGCGCCTCTTTCAGCACGACGTCGAAGTCCAGGCCCTTGTCGCGCATCTCGGACAGGATGAAGTTGGTCGTGCCGTTGATGATGCCGGCGATCCACTGGATCCGGTTGGCGGTCAGCCCTTCGCGCAGCGCCTTGATGATGGGGATGCCTCCGGCCACGGCCGCTTCAAACGCCACCATCACGCCCTTGGCCGATGCGGCGGCAAAAATCTCGGTGCCGTGCACCGCCAGCAGCGCCTTGTTGGCGGTCACCACGTGCTTGCCAGCGGCGATGGCTTCCATCACCAGCGCCTTGGCAATGCCGTAACCACCGATCAACTCGATCACGATGTCGATCTCGGGGTTGGCGATCACGGCGCGCGCGTCGTTCACCACCTTCACGCTCGGGCCGACGATGCTTTGCGCACGCGCCACATCGAGGTCGGCCACCATGGTGATTTCAATGCCACGACCGGCGCGGCGCTGGATTTCTTCCTGGTTGCGCTGCAGCACGTTGAAGGTGCCGCTGCCCACGGTGCCAATGCCCAGAAGGCCTACTTGGATCGGTTTCATGTCGGTGATGTGTTTGGGGGAAATCGGAAAAGTTCAGCGCACGCGGCGCTTGCGCCAGCCTTCAAGGAATTTCGCCACGCGGCCAATGGCTTCGCGCAGATCGTCCTCGTGCGGCAGGAACACGATGCGGAAATGCTGGTTGTCCGGGTAGTTGAAACCCGATCCCTGCACCAGCATCACGCGGGTTTCCTGCAGCATCTCCAGAAAGAGCTGCTGATCGTCTTCGACCGGATACATCGCCGGGTCCAGCTTGGGAAACATGTACAGCGCTGCGGTGGGCTTGACGCAGCTCACACCGGGAATCGCGGTGATCAGCTCGTAGGCCAGATCGCGCTGGCGGCGCAGGCGACCGCCCTCGCACACCAGGTCGTTGATGCTCTGGTAGCCACCCAGCGCGGTCTGGATCGCCCACTGGCCGGGCACGTTCGCGCACAGGCGCATGTTCGAGAGCATGTTCAGGCCCTCGATGTAGTCCCTGGCGGGCTTCTTGTCGCCTGACACCACCAGCCAGCCGGCCCGGTAACCACACGAACGGTAACTCTTGGACAGCGAATTGAAGGTCAGCGTCAGCACGTCGTCCGACAGGCTGCCCATTGCCGTGTGCCTGACGCCGTCATACAGCACCTTGTCGTACACCTCGTCGGCAAAAATCACCAGCCCGTGCTCGCGCGCGATCTCCACGATGGCCTTGAGCAATTCGTCCGAATACAGAGCGCCGGTCGGGTTGTTCGGGTTGATGACCACGATGCCCTTGGTGGCGGGCGTGATCTTGCGGCGGATGTCACCCAGGTCGGGCAGCCAGCCGTTCGACTCATCGCACATGTAGTGCACCGGCGTACCGCCCGACAGGCTGACCGCAGCGGTCCACAGCGGGTAGTCGGGCGACGGCAGCAGCAGTTCGTCGCCGTCGTCGAGCAGCGCGTTGGTCGCCATCACGATCAGTTCGCTCGCGCCGTTGCCCAGGTAGATGTCGTCAAGGGTCACCCCTTTGACGCCCTGCTTCTGCGTCTCGTGCATCACCGCCTTGCGCGCCGCAAAAATACCCTTGCTGTCCGAATAACCGGCCGAGTTCGGCAGGTTGCGGATCATGTCCTGCTGGATTTCCTCCGGCGCATCAAAACCGAACACCGCCAGGTTGCCGATGTTGAGCTTGATGATCTTGTGGCCCTCTTCCTCCATCTGGCGCGCCGCGTCCATGATGGGCCCCCGGATGTCGTAACAGACGTTGGCAAGCTTGGCGGATTTCTGGATGGTTTTCAAAGTCCCTCCCACAGGGGGTGGTGTGCGTCGGGGTGGAAGCCGGGCAGCGTTGCTGGGCGCTATATTACGCAGCGGTTGCCGGGGAAAACCGGCAATTTGACCACAGTTCGGCAGCGCTTCCGTGCACGACCGACCCCACTTCCAGCACCCACTTCGCCATGAAACTGCACGCCGACACAGCGGACGCGTTCGCCATCACCGCCTATGGCGAAGGCTGGGTCGCCGTCAATGGCCAGCAACAGACCGCCAGCCTGGTGCTGACGGCGGCTGGCATGCAGACCTGGAACTGCAGCCGTTTCGAAGACCTGACGCCGGGCCACTTCGAAGCCCTGCTGGCCGACCCGGCACAGCGGCCCCAACTGGTGCTGTTCGGCAGCGGCTCTCGCCTGCGCTTCGCACGGCCTGCCCTGCTGCAAAGCCTGATCGCGCTGCGCATCGGCGTGGAAACCATGGACACCCAGGCCGCCTGCCGCACCTACAACATCCTGGCTGGCGAAGGCCGCCGGGTGACAGCGGCCTTGCTCATCGGCGACTGATCGGCACCCTGTGCGCTGGTCTGCCGGACCCGTTCGGGTTAAAATGCCCGATTGATTCCTGCCGTGCATCCCAGGGCGTTGACGCCCAGGCGTTCATGAAGCAGCCGGGAAGCCAACGAATCACCACCAACTTATGTCAGGGGCCCACGCAGTATGGCAGTCGTTGTCAACAAACCCATTCCCGAATTTGAAGCCCTGGCCACCGGCGGCATCAAGGTCAGCAACCAGACCCACCTTGGCCAGACCGTGGTTCTGTATTTCTACCCCAAGGACAACACCCCCGGCTGCACCACCGAAGCCATGCAGTTCCGCGACAAGTACAAAGACTTCGTCAAGGCCGGGGCCCAGGTGTTCGGCGTCTCACGCGACAACATGAAATCGCACGACGACTTCAAAACCAAATTGGAGCTGCCGTTCGAACTGATCGCCGACACCGAAGAAAAAATGTGTCACATGTTCGGTGTGGTCAAGAACAAGATCATGTACGGCAAAAAAGTCAAAGGCATCGAGCGCAGCACTTTCCTGATCGGCGCCGACGGCGTGCTCAAGCAGGAATGGCGCGGCCTGAAGGTGCCCGGCCATGTGGAAGAAGTGCTCAAGGCCGTCAAGACCCTCAAAAAAGCCGCCTGATTCCGCCCGGCTGGCCGCTGGTTCCGAGGCGATCAGCCGCTGTCACGAGGGTCGTGCATAATGGGCTCATGACATTGGGAAGACCCCTCAACAGCCCCTCCTCTCCTGCTTGCAGCAGCCCCGAAAGCCGCCCGGTCTCCCCGGCGGCTTTTTGCTTTCCGGCCCTGCGCTGAACCACCACGCCCCATGCCACTGCCTCCCGCCCCCACCAAACGCGCCGCCCTGCTCGCCCCCGACGCCTACAGCCTCAAAGCCGCCGAAGAGCCGGTTGACTTCTTGCCGGAACCCGCTCCCGTGACTCGCGCCGCACCGGTGGCGCCCGCCACGGCCAAGGCCAAGGGTGAGCGCTCGCAAAGCCGTGCCCGCAAGCCGACCGACGCGCCCAAAGCACCGCCCGCACGCGTGTCCGCACCCGCGCCCGAACGCCCGATGCAGGAGACCCGTGGCGCAGCTCCAGTCGCCGCCCCGGCGCAAGCCCGCGCCATCGAGATGCCCAGCCCCACGGTGGCCAGCCACCGCCGTGCCGGTCGCGGCAAATCGGGCAACGGGACCGGGCCGACCCGCCTGTTCGTGCTCGACACCAACGTCCTGCTGCACGATCCGATCAGCCTGTTTCGCTTCGAAGAGCACGACATCTTCCTGCCCATGATCGTGCTGGAAGAGCTCGACGGCCACAAAAAAGGCATGACCGAGGTCGCCCGCAACGGTCGCCAGACCAGCCGCACCCTGGATGCCCTGGTGGCACAACAGGGCGGTGACATGGCCAAGGGTCTGAAGCTCTCGGCCACCGGCCACAGCACGGCACGCGGCCTGCTGTTCTTCCAGACCGAACCGCTGGACGCGCAGCTCCCCAGCAGCCTGCCCCAAGGCAAGGCCGACAACCAGATCCTCGGCGTGGTGCAGGCGCTGCGCGACAAGCACCCGCAGCGCGAAGTGATCCTGGTGTCGAAAGACATCAACATGCGGGTCAAGGCGCGCGCGCTGGGCCTGGCCGCCGACGACTACCAGAACGACAAGACGCTGGACGACGGCGAGTTGCTGTACGCCGGCGCGCTGGCCCTGCCGCAGGATTTCTGGACGCGCCAGAGCAAGACCATTGAAAGCTGGCAGAGCGGCAGCCACACCTTCTACCGCGTCAGCGGCCCGGCGGTGGGGCAGTTCTACATCAACCAGTTCGTCTATTTCGAAGCACCGGGCGAGCCTTCGCTGTACGCCCGCGTCACTGAAATCCGCGACAAGACCGCGGTGCTCAAGACGCTCAAGGACTACACCCACCTGAAAAACGCCATCTGGGGTGTGACCAGCCGCAACCGCGAGCAGAACTTTGCGCTCAACCTGCTGATGGACCCGGAAATCGACTTCGTGACGCTCGCGGGCACGGCCGGCACCGGCAAGACCCTGATGGCGCTGGCCAGCGGGCTGACCCAGGTACTGGACGACCGGCGGTACACCGAGATCATCATGACCCGCGCCACCGTGAGCGTGGGCGAGGACATCGGCTTCCTGCCGGGCACCGAAGAAGAAAAAATGGGCCCCTGGATGGGCGCGCTGGACGACAACCTGGAGTTTCTGGCCAAAGGCGATGGCGGCAATGCCGGTGAATGGGGGCGCGCGGCGACCAACGAACTGATCCGCAGCCGCATCAAGGTCAAGAGCATGAACTTCATGCGCGGGCGCACCTTCATGAACAAGTACGTGATCATCGACGAGGCACAGAACCTGACGCCCAAGCAGATGAAAACGCTGATCACCCGCGCGGGCCCGGGCACCAAGATCATCTGCATGGGCAACCTGGCCCAGATCGACACGCCCTACCTGACCGAAGGCTCCAGCGGCCTGACTTACGCGGTGGACCGCTTCAAGGGCTGGCCGCACGGAGGGCACATCACGCTGGCGCGCGGCGAGCGTTCGCGTCTGGCTGACTACGCGAGTGAAGTGCTCTGACACAGGCCACGCCCCCAAGAAAAAGCCCGGCACTGGCCGGGCTTTTTCTTGGGTCAAGCGGATCAGAAGTCGCCACCACCGGCCAGACTCTCGAAGCGCGTGAGCGTGTTCAGGAAAGTCAGCTTGACGACGCCGGTGGGCCCGTTGCGCTGTTTGCCGATGATGATCTCGGCCACGCCCGGTTCCTTGCAGGCGTCTTTGGTGTAGTACTCGTCGCGGTAGATGAACATGATGATGTCCGCGTCCTGCTCGATGGCGCCGGATTCGCGCAGATCGCTCATCATGGGTCGCTTGTCGGTGCGGGTCTCGACCGAACGGTTGAGCTGCGACAGCGCAATCACCGGGCACTGCAGTTCCTTGGCCAGCATCTTCAGGCCGCGCGAAATCTCGCCCAGCTCGGTGGCCCGGTTGTCACCACCATCGGAACTGGAGCCGCTCATGAGCTGCAAATAGTCCACCACGATCAGCCCCAGCTTGCCGCACTGGCGCGCGAGGCGCCGCGCATTGGCGCGCAGCTCGCTCGGGGTCAGGCCCGGCGTTTCGTCGATGTGCAGCGACACGTTGCGCAGCTTCTCGATGGCTTCGGTCAGGCGCGGCCACTCGTCGTCGGTGAGCTTGCCGGTGCGCAGGTGCCCCTGGTTGATGCGACCGATGGAACCGACGATACGCACGGCCAATTGCGAGGCGCCCATTTCCATCGAGAACACCGCGACCGGCAGGCCTTCGTTGAGCGCCACATGCTCGGCGATGTTGATGGCGAACGCCGTTTTTCCCATCGAGGGACGCGCCGCCAGCACCACCAGGTCGCCAGCCTGCAGGCCCGAAGTCATGCGGTCCAGATCGATGAAGCCGGTGGGCACACCGGTCACGTCCATCGGGTTGTCGGCCATTTCCTGCACGCGGTCGAGCAGATCGACCACCAGGGTGTCCATGCCCTGGAAACCCTCCTTCATGCGCGAGCCTTCTTCGCCGATCTTGAAGATCTTCTGCTCGGCCTCGTCCAGAATCTTGGCGACCGGTTTACCCTGCGGATTGAAGGCGTTGGTGGCAATCTCGTCGCTGGCGGCCACCAGCTTGCGCAGAATCGCCCGCTCGCGCACGATCTCGGCGTAGCGGCGGATGTTGGCCGCGCTGGGCACGTACTGCGCCAGCGAGTTCAGGTAGGCCAGCCCGCCCGCTTCTTCGGCCTTGCCCAGGTTCTTCAGGTGCTCGAAGACGGTCACCACGTCGGCCGGTTTGCTGGCGTTGACCAGGGCCGCAATGGCCGAATAGGTCAGGCGGTGCTCGTAGCGGTAGAAATCGGAATCGTTGACCAGATCGGCCACCCGGTCCCAGGCCTGGTTGTCCAGCAGCAGGCCACCGAGCACGCTGGATTCGGCTTCGATGGAGTGCGGCGGCACCCTGAGCTGGGCGATCTGTCTGTCGGATGAAAAACCGCCCTCTTCCAGACCGGTATCGAACGAAGAAAAGGAGCTGGAAAAAACGGCTGACATGGTGTTCCTGAAATAGCCCACATGGTACGCCGCGCCCCATGCTGTGTCATGGGAAAAACCTGTGGACAAGGGGTGTACAGCCGGGGGAAATCGGGTGCACAGTGCCTGACCAGCCATGGCGGTTCGGCGCCTCCTCCCCACGCCCGGTCGCCCTCTCGCGGTTGCGTCTGGCTCACTGCGACCCCCTCACGGGAGGACTTTCACCTCCCCGAGTGCCTCCGTGCTGGGCGCACACGAAAAAAGCCGGACAGATGCCGTATCTGTCCGGCTTTTTTTGGGGGGCACTGTTCAGTGATCAGCGTGGGCTGCGGCGTGCCACCGGGCGGGCCGGTCCACCTTCGGCGCGGCGTGGTTGAAAATCACCGCGCGGTGCGGGGCGATCAAAGCTGCTGCGGTCGGCGAAGCGGTCACCACCACGCTCGGCAGCTTTGTCGCTGCGGCCAAAGCTGGAGAAGCCACCGGGCTTGGCACCCGTGCGCGCCGGGGCACGGTCGGCAAAACCACGACCTGCTGGCGGGCGGCTGTCGCCACCGCGGTTGTCGAAACGGTTTTCGAAGCGCACGTCGCCACCGCGCGGCTGTTCGCCACGGTTGTCGAAGCGGTTTTCAAAACGCGGGGCTTCAGCGCGACCTTCGAAGCGGGGCGCGTCGCCACGGCCTTCGAAGCGCGGGCCACGCGGCGCAGGTGCACCGCGGCGCTCGGCGAAACGGTCGTTGCCACCACGGCCAGCCGGGCGACCGCCCGGGCCGCTGCGACCAAACGGCTCGGCCATCGGCGCACGCTGACGCGGCTCCAGGCCGGGCACGGTTTCCACGGCAATGCGCTGGCGCGTGTAGGCCTCGATGTCACCGATCTTGCGGCGGTCGCGCAGTTCGGCGATGGTCACGGCCAGGCCGTCGCGACCGGCACGGCCGGTGCGGCCGATGCGGTGCGTGTAGTCCTCGGCCTTCATCGGCAGACCGAAGTTGAAGACGTGGGTGATGGTGGGCACGTCGATGCCGCGGGCGGCCACGTCGGTGGCCACCAGGATCTGCACCTGGCCACCGCGCAGCGCCATCAGGCGGCGGTTGCGGATGCCCTGGCTGAGCGCACCGTGCAGCGCCACGGCAGCGAAGCCGGCTTGCTGCAGGTCGGTGGCCAGACCGTCGCATTCGATCTGGGTGCTGCAAAACACGATCGCCTGGTTGATGCCGGTGTCGCGCAGCCAGTGGTCGAGCAGCTTGCGCTTGTGGTCGGCGTTGTCGGCCCAGAACAGCACCTGCTTGATGTTGGCATGCTGCTCTTGCGGGCTGTCGATCTGCACTTTCTGCACGTGCTTGCCACCGTCGTGCATCACGCGCATGGCGAGCTGCTGGATGCGCGGCGCGAAGGTGGCGCTGAACATCATGGTCTGGCGGCGCTGGCTGGTCATGTCGTTGACATCGGCCAGGTCGTCGGCAAAGCCGAGGTCGAGCATGCGATCGGCTTCGTCCACCACCAGGAACTGCACCTGGTCGAGCTTGATCTGCTGCGAGCGCTGCAGGTCCAGCAGGCGACCGGGCGTGGCGACCACGAGGTCGGCGTTCTGCAGCTTGGCGATCTGCAACTGGTAAGGCATGCCGCCCACCACGTTGGCGATGCGCAGACCACGGCAGTGACGCACCAGGTCGATGGCGTCGTTGGCCACCTGCTGGGCGAGTTCGCGCGTCGGGCACAGCACCAGGGCGCCGGGGGTGGCGGCCTTGAAGTTGCGCGGGTTGGTCGGGTCCTTGCGCTTGGCGCGTTTGGGCGCGACTTCGCCACGGGCCAGGGCGTCGGCCACGCTCTTGTCGAACTCGGCTTTTTCATTGGCTTCGGCCTGCGCCTGCTGCTGCAGCAAGGTGTGCAGCACGGGCAGCAGGAAAGCAGCGGTTTTGCCACTGCCGGTCTGGCTGGACACCATCAGGTCGGCAAAACGCTGCTCGCCTTCGCCCAGCAGGGCTTTGGGCACCACCTTGTTCTGCACCTGGGTGGGTTGCACGTAACCAAGGTCGGCGCAGGCGCGCACCAGCTCGGGCGCCAGACCCAGCAGCTCGAAACCGTTGGGTTGTGCAGGCGCTGGTGGCACGTCGCTGACCACGGCCTGGTCCAGCACGGTGTCGGTATCGGTATCGGCGGAAGAGATTTCGGGCGAGAAATCGCCGCGGGCTTCAAAAGAGTCGCTCATGTTCGTCCTTGCGCTTCATGCGCAATTGATCGAAAAAAGACGCTCCGGGGCCGCTCTTGAGGGCTCCAGGGCACTTGATCCGTTCGTGGTTACAAAACATCAACCATCAAACGGTCAACGCGCCTGGGGTCACAGATCAGGCTGTGACGCTGGGGTGCGAATGGCCCATCCCGCTGTGCCGCTGGTGTGTACCGCGGCTCGCTGACCCCGGCCCCATGGGCGCGAAATCAGCAGTCAAATTCGGGGGGCCTTGTGTGTGAGGCAGATGCACATTTGCACAGCATTTTCTGTGCAGCCTGTGATTATGGCACGACTTCAGGGTTTCCACCTAGCATTTTTTCAGCGGCACCCAATGAGGACCACAACCAACTCATTTCAGCAGGTGCGTCCGGTAGTGCACCAGTTCATCGATGGACTCGTGCACATCGGCCAGCGCGGTGTGTTTCTGGTGCTTCTTGAAGCTGTCGTACACCGCGGGACTCCAGCGCTTGGCCAGCTCCTTGAGCGTGCTCACATCGAGGTTGCGGTAGTGGAAATAGGCCTCCAGCTTGGGCATGTACTTCACCAGGAAGCGGCGGTCCTGCCCGATGCTGTTGCCGCACATGGGCGACCCATTCTTCGGCACGTAGCGACCAATGAAAGCCAGCAGCTCGGCCTGCGCCTGCTCCTCGGTCACCGTGCTGGCCTTGACCTTGTCGATCAGGCCGCTTTTGCCGTGCGTGCCCTTGTTCCAGTTGTCCATGGCGTTCAGCACCGCATCGCTCTGGTGGATCACCAGCACCGGCCCCTCCACGCGCGGCTCCAGGTTCGGGCCGGTGATCACCACGGCGATCTCCAACAGCCTTTCTTTCTCGGGGTCCAGCCCGCTCATTTCGCAGTCAATCCAGACCAGGTTCAGGTCGCTCTTGCTCAGCGCGGGGGTGGTGGGGGCTGCAGCGGCAGCGGCGTGCGTCGTGTGGGCAAATTCTGTCATGCGCTGATTTTCGCCGATGCCTGCACCCACCCCGACCCCGCAGGCCTTGGGTGCACTGCGGGTTCGATAGACTCACCCCCATGGATGTCTCCGCCCTGCTCTTCACCGCCGTCTTCTGTACCCTGCTGGTGGTCGGCCTGGTCACCCGCACCGTGCTCGCCAGCCGACAAATCCGCCATGTGGCGCGCCACCGCAGCGCCGTGCCTGCGGCGTTTGTCGGGACCATCCCGCCCGAGGCCCACCAGAAGGCCGCCGACTACACCATCGCCAAAGCCCGCTTTGGCCTGCTGGAAACGTCGCTCGAAGCAGCACTGCTGCTGGGCTGGACGCTGCTGGGTGGCCTGCACTGGCTCAACCAAGCCCTGCTCGCTGCGCTGGGCGGCGGCATGCTGCAGCAGCTCGCCCTGATCGGCGCCTTCGTGCTGATCGGCGGGATCATCGCCCTGCCAATGGCATGGTGGTCCACCTTCCGCATCGAAGAGCGCTTCGGCTTCAACAAGATGACGCTCGGACTCTGGATCGGCGACCTGCTCAAGAGCGCGTTGGTGGGTGCGTTGATCGGCCTGCCCATCGTGGCGCTGGTGCTCTGGCTCATGGGTGCAACCGGCCCGGCGTGGTGGCTCTGGGCCTGGGGCGCGTGGATGGGCTTCAACCTGCTGCTGCTGCTGCTCTACCCCACCGTGATTGCCCCGCTGTTCAACCAGTTCGAACCGCTGCAGGACGAAAGCCTGAAGACCCGCGTGAACGCGCTCATGCAGCGCTGCGGCTTCGCCGCCAAGGGCCTGTTTGTCATGGACGGTAGCAAACGCAGCGCGCACGCCAACGCCTACTTCACCGGCTTCGGCGCTGCCAAGCGGGTGGTGTTCTTCGACACCCTGCTGCAACAGCTCAGCCCGCCCGAAATCGACGCCGTGCTGGCCCATGAACTGGGGCACTACAAGCGCCGCCACATCGTGCAGCGGGTGGTGCTGATGTTCGGCCTGAGCCTGCTGGGCTTTGCGCTGCTGGGCTGGGTGTCTGGCCAGGCCTGGTTCTACACCGGACTGGGCGTCGAACCCTCGCTGGGCGCACCCAACAACGCGCTGGCCCTGCTGCTCTTCATGCTGGTGGTGCCGCTGTTCAGCTTCTTCCTGTCGCCCTTGATGGCGCAGCTCTCGCGCCGACACGAGTTCGAGGCCGACGCCTACGCCGTGGCCCACGCCGATGGCAACGATCTCGCCAGCGCCCTGCTCAAACTCTACAAAGACAACGCCAGCACGCTGACACCCGACCCGGTGTACGCGCGCTTTTACTACTCGCACCCGCCCGCGAGCGAGCGCCTGGCACGCCTGCAGACCGCAGCATCTGGAACATGAACCCCATCCACCAACACCGCAACGCGCTCTCGGCCACGCAGATCGTGACCCAGCTCACCCAGCTCAACGGCGACGCCGCACAAGGCTGGAGGCTGATCGACGGCGCGCTGGAGAAAACCTACAGCTTCCCCGATTTTCACCAGACCATGGCCTTCGTGAACGCACTGGCCTGGGTGGCGCACCGCGAAGACCACCACCCCGATCTGGCGGTCGGTTTCGGCCGCTGCACGGTGCGCTTCAACACCCACGACGTGGACGGCATCTCGGTCAGCGACTTTTTCTGCGCAGCGGCGGTCGATGCGCTGCTCAAGAACTGAATGACGCTCACCCAAAGGCTTGCGTTTTGAGCCGCCACACCCTCGCCCCTGCGCCGTCCAGCAGCGGCACACTGCCCGGCCTGGTGGTCGCCTCGTTCGGACGTCACTGCCTGGTCGAGAGCCCGAACGGCGAACGCCGCATCTGCCACCCGCGTGGCAAGAAGAGCCAGGTGGTGGTGGGCGACCGGGTGGCCTGGCTGCCCACCGGTGACGAGGGCAGTGTCGAGCGGGTGGACGCGCGGCGCAACCTGTTCTACCGGCAGGACGAGATGCGCACCAAGTCGTTCGCCGCCAACCTGGACCAGATTCTGGTGCTGATCGCGGCCGACCCGGAATTTTCCGAACGTCAGCTCGCGCGGGCACTGATCGCGGCCGAGGCCGAGGGTATCGCGGTGCTGATCGTGCTGAACAAAAGCGATCTGCAGCCCGCCTTCGACATCGCCTGGACCCGGCTGGAGAGCTACCGCCGCATGGGCGCGACCGTTCTGCCGCTGCGACTGAAGGGTGCGAGCGCGGCGGGCACCGAAGAAGGCCTGGACACCTTGCAGCTGCACCTGGCCGACAAGACCACGCTGGTGCTGGGCCCATCGGGCGCGGGCAAGAGCACGCTGGTGAACCGCCTGGTGCCACACGCCAAAGCCCTCACCGGTGAAATCTCGCGCGCTTTGAATTCGGGCAAACACACGACCACCAGCACCACCTGGTACTGGGTGGACGAGGCGCACAGCAGCGCACTGATCGACTCACCGGGTTTCCAGGAATTCGGCCTGAACCACATCGAACCCATGCAGCTCGCGCACCTCATGCCCGACCTGCGCGCCACGCTGGGCCAGTGCCGCTTTTACAACTGCACCCATTTGCACGAGCCCGGCTGTGCGGTCATGGCTCAGGTAGAAGGACTGGACCCGCGCGAACAACAAAAAAGCATCAGCGAGAACCGCTACCGCATCTACACCGAGCTGTTTGCCGAACTCTCGGAACGGCGCAGCTACTGAGGAACGGGTTCAGCTCAGCAGGCGTGCCAGCGACAGCAGCGCCAGCAACAGCATCCACAGCACCACGCTGCGCCACACCAGGCCGACCACGCTGGCCAGGTGGGCGATCTGCGGCTCGACGCGCCCACCGCCCTCGCTTTCATCCAGCTCGGCGCTCCCAGGCTGCTGCGCCAGCCGCACGCCCAGCGCACCCGAGGTGGCGGCCAGCAGCACACCGTCGCTGCCGGGTGCGTATTGGCTGGCTTCCCCGCGCCAACTGGCCACGGCCTCTTCAAAATTCCCCACCACCGCAAAACCCAGCGATGTGACCCTGGCGGGCACATGGTCCACCCACTGCCAGGCGCTCGCCGCCGCCTGCCGCAAGGCCGCGCTGGGTGTGCCATCGGGCCGCTCGCGCCAGTTGCGCGAGAGGTATTCGGCCATGCGGTAGAACACCGCACCCGCCGGGCCCAGACCGAGCCACCAGAACACCACAAAGGCGGCGAGCACGCCAAACACATGGCGGTGCGCCGCCAGCACGGAATGCTCGATCACCTGGCGCAGCAGTTCGGCCCGCGGCAGGCTCGCCGCATCCACCCGCTGCCAGGCGGCGAGCTGCTCGCGCGCGGCTTGATCGTCAGCCGCTTCCAGCGCCTGGCGGATGCCGGTGAAATGGTGGCTGAACTGGCGGAAGCCCAGCGTCACATACAGCACGCCCACCATCCACACAAAGGCCAGCACGGTGCTGAACACCCACAGTGCCCAGTACACACCGCCAGCGATCAGCGCCGGCACGCCCACCGCCAGCACCCAGGCCAGCCAGCCGTGCGCCGACTGACCAGCATCCAGGTTGCGCCGCACCGCGCGAGCCCAGCCGCGCAACGCGCTGTGCACCGGGTTGTTGTAGGCCAGCGGGCGGGTCTGCTCCAGCAGCAAGGCGATGAGAATGGCAAAAAAACTCATGCGGCAATCATAGTGGGCCGCCCTGCCGTCCGGGTGCGTCCCGGAGCGGTATCGGGAACCGCTGCGTCGATGCGGTCAGGCACTGAGAAACCGGTAGAAGTTGCGCAGCATGCCTGCGGTGGTGCCCCAGATGAAACGCTGGTGCAACGCGTCCTGATAGGGCATGGAATACCACTCGCGTTGCACACCGTCCCACTCAAAGCCGTGGCGCCGGTGGTTGGCCGGATTCATCAGAAAATCCAGCGGCACCTCGAACACATCGTCCACCTCGTGCGGATTGGGCTGCAGCACAAAGCCCGGTTGCACCAGCCCCACCACGGGCGTGACGATGAACGAGGTCCCTGTGACGTATTCGGGCAGTGTGCCCAGCACCTCGACCCGGGGGGCTGCCAGACCGATCTCTTCGTGTGTCTCACGCAGGGCCGCAGCCACCGCATCGGCATCGGAGTCGTCGAGCTTGCCGCCCGGAAAAGCGATCTGCCCCGAATGGGTGGAGAGGTGGGCGGTGCGCTGCGTCAGCAGCACGGTGGGGCGCTCGTGCATCACCAGCGGCAGGAGCACGGCGGCGTGCGCCGGGGCGCGGTCGGCGAACCTCTTCTCTTTCAGCAACTCTGGCACCCAGACCGGCGGATTGCTGAAGAGGTCGCGCAAGCCTGCTGCGGTCAGGCGCCACGCATCTGGTGGACGCAGCTCCTCGTGGCCAGGACCGGGCAATACCGGTATCTGGCGCGGGTCAAACGCGGGGGGGTAGCGGTTCGGGCTGGACATGGGAACCCGAGCATAGGGCACACAGGGGCGCTGCGAGCGGCCACAAAAAAGCCGCTCCTGGAGCGGCTCTTTTTAAGGTGGGCCGAGCGATCAGGCGCCCAGCTTTTGGCGCAAGCGGTGCGCTCACGCGCCGAGCTTTTCCTTGATGCGGGCGGACTTGCCGCTGCGCTCGCGCAGGTAGTACAGCTTGGCGCGGCGCACGGCACCGCGGCGCTTGACTTCAATCGCTGCGATCAGCGGGCTGTACAGCGGGAAGGTGCGCTCGACGCCTTCGCCGTTGGAGATCTTGCGCACGATGAAACTGGAGTTCAGGCC
>PNMN01000046.1 GCA_013823655.1 Comamonadaceae bacterium
TCCAACGCGGTGCTGGTCTGCCACGCGCTCAACGCCAGCCACCACGTGGCCGGCTGGCACGCTGACGCGAATGGCCAGCCGCTGGCGCGCAGCGAAGGCTGGTGGCACAGCATGATCGGTCCGGGCAAAGCGGTGGACACCGGGCGCTGGTTCGTCATCGGCGTCAACAACCTGGGCTCCTGCTTTGGCTCCACCGGCCCCACGCATGTGAACCCGGCCACCGGCCAGCCCTGGGGCGCGGACTTCCCGGTGGTGACGGTGGAAGACTGGGTCAACGCCCAGGCCCGGCTGCTGGATGTGCTGGGCATCCAGACGCTGGCCGCCGTGATGGGCGGCAGCCTGGGCGGCATGCAGACGCTGAGCTGGACACTGCAGTACCCGCAGCGCGTGCGCCACGCGGTGGTGGTGGCCAGCGCGCCCAACCTCACGGCCGAAAACATCGCCTTCAACGAGGTGGCGCGCCGCGCCATCGTGACCGACCCGGACTTTCACGGCGGTCACTACCTGCGCCAGGGCACGCTGCCCCGGCGCGGCCTGCGCATCGCCCGCATGATCGGCCACATCACCTACCTGAGCGACGACGTGATGAACGAGAAGTTCGGCCGGAAGCTGGCCCCCACGCTCCCCGCTGCGCCCCGGCTTGCCGCTGTCAGCGGCGAGACGCTTGGTTCACTGCCCCCCGAGGGGGCTGATCCAGCTTGGGGCGGCCCGGCGCTGGATCACGTTGCGCTCCTCGACGCATTCCGCTACTCCACACAAGATGTCGAATTCCAGATCGAAAGCTATCTGCGTTACCAGGGCGACAAGTTCAGCGAGTACTTTGACGCCAACACCTATTTGCTCATCACGCGCGCGCTCGACTACTTCGACCCGGCGCGCGAACACGACGGCAACCTCAGCGCCGCGCTGGCGCGGGCCCAGGCGAAGTTCCTGCTGGTGAGCTTCACCACCGACTGGCGCTTTTCCCCCGCGCGCAGCCGCGAGATCGTCAAGGCCCTGCTGGAGAACCGGCGCGACGTGAGCTACGCCGAGATCGACGCGCCGCACGGGCACGACGCTTTTCTGCTCGACGATCCGCGCTACCACGCGGTCGTGCGCGCCTACTTTGAACAGGTGGTGAGCCAGGAGGAGGTGGCCCATGGCTGATGTGAACGTGATGCACAGCATCGCCCGCCTGGTGCCGCCGGGCTCGCGCGTGCTCGACCTGGGCTGCGGCGACGGCGCCTTGCTCGCCCACTTGCAGGCCACACGCCAGTGCAGCGGCTACGGCGTGGAGATCGACGACACCAAGGTGCACGCCTGCGTCAAGCGCGGCGTCAACGTGCTGCAACTGAACCTGGAAGACGGGCTGAACATATTCGGCGACGACGCCTTCGACGTGGTGCTGCAGATCGACACCCTGCAGCACCTGCGCAACGCGCAAACGATGCTGCGCGAGACCGCGCGCGTGGGGCGCAGCGGCATCGTCGCCTTCCCCAATTTCGCGCACTGGCCGAACCGCCTGGCGGTGCTGCGGGGCCGCATGCCGGTGACCAAGCGCCTGCCCTACCAGTGGTACGACACGCCGAACATCCGCGTCGGCACCTTTGCCGACTTCGAGGTGCTGGCGCGCAGCTGTGGCCTGAGCATCACCGACAGCTTCGGCCTGCACGAAGGGCAGGAGGTGCGCAGCCTGCCCAACCTGCTGGCCAGCACCGCGGTGTTCAAGTTTTCAAACTAGGGCCCCCACGCTCCGCCGCTGCGCGGGTCGCTGCCCCCCGAGGGGGCTGATCCGGCTTGGGGCGGCCCGGCGCCGGATCCATCTCAACCTCAAGGACTGATTTTGGAAGCATTTATGGTCTCCACCGGGCTCGTCGCGCTCGGGGAGATGGGCGACAAGACGCAGTTGCTGGCCATCTTGCTGGCCGCGCGCTTTCGCAAACCCGTTCCCATCGTGCTCGGGATCCTGGTGGCCACGCTGGCCAACCACGCGCTGGCCGGTGCGGTGGGCCAGTGGGTGGCCGAGGCCATCGGTCCGCAGTGGCTGCGCTGGATCATCGGCGGCTCCTTCCTCGCCATGGCGGTGTGGATGCTGATCCCGGACCAGATCGACGACGACGAGAGCGGCGCCAAAGGCCTGCGCCTGGGCGTGTTCGGCACCACGGTGGTGGCGTTTTTCCTGGCCGAGATGGGCGACAAGACCCAGATCGCCACCGTGGCCCTGGCCGCGCGCTACGACGCTTTCGTGGCCGTGGTGGCCGGCACCACGCTGGGCATGATGCTGGCCAACGTGCCGGTCGTTTACCTGGGCGACCGGATCGCGAAGAAGGTGCCGATGACGCTGGTGCACGGCGTCTCGGCGCTGATTTTTGCCGTGCTGGGCGTGCTCACGCTGCTCAACGTCGACCGCCTGTTCTGAGAGGCTGAGCTGACGGGCCTGAACAGTCCGCGCATCGGCGGGTGAAAAGCCCTCTATTTCCTCGCTTCAGTTCCGGTCGGGTTGTCCGATAGTTCCTGGGACACCTCGCGAACCGTGTGGCCGTTTCGACCTGGGTCGGGTGCACACATCCTGCGGCTTGGCACGGGTTTCCCGGGGCCGGAGGGTTTTCTCAACACCGTTCCAGGACGACCGACATGCAAACCGGACTCTCATTGGGCATCTCCACGCGGCTCTACGCGGTCAGCGCCATCGTTTCGCTGGCTCTGGCGGCGTTGGCGGCCTACACCCACTTCAGCCTGGCCGGCGCCAGCGACAAGGCGCACTTCACCCAGACCACGCGCGTGCCCCAGCTGGAGGCCACCTCCGAGCTGGAACTCAACGTGACCCAGGTCTCGCTGCAGCTTCGCCACGCCATGCTCGCGCGCAACGAGCAGGAACTCAACACCACGCTGCAGGTCATCGGCGAGAAACAACAGCACATGAACGAGGTGCTGGGCGCCTTTGAAAAGCGCCTGTTCTCACCCCAGGGAAAAGAGCACTACAAGACCCTGCCGCCGCTGCTGGCCGACTTCTGGAAGGTGGGTGCTGCCAACATCGCCCTGATCAAGGAAGGCCGGAGGAGGAAGCGTTTGCCTTCCTGGTGGACACCACCATACCGGCGCGCGACCGCCTGCTCAAAGGCTTGTCTGATGGGCACAAGATCCAGGCAGAAGGCTTGCGGGGTGACATTCAAAAAATCGAGGCCAGCATTGCCACCACGTCCAGCATGCTGGTGGGTGCCGTGGTGCTGATCACCCTGTTGCTGCTGGGCTTTTCCTGGTCCGTGGCCCGCCTGCTCAAGCGCCGGGTGGCGGTGTCGCAGGCGGTGGCCGAGCGCGTGCGCGACGGCGACCTGACGGTGGCGGTGGTCGATGATGCCCGCGACGAGTTCACGCCGCTGCTGGCTGCCATGAAGGACATGCAGGCCTCCCTCTGCGGTGTGGTGACGCATGTGCGGCAGGGCGCCGACAGCGTGGCCACCACCAGCGCGGAAATAGCCCAGGGCAACAGCGATTTGTCGGTGCGCACCGAGCAGCAGGTTTCAGCGCTGGAACAGACTTCGGCTTCGATGGATCAGATGGGCTCGACCGCCAGCCAGAACGCCGACAACGCGCGCGCCGCCAGCCAGCTGGCGGCCAGTGCCAGTGGCGTGGCGGTGCAGGGTGGCCAGGTGGTCAACCAGGTGGTGCAGACCATGCGCGACATCAACGACAGCAGCCGCAAGATCAGCGACATCATCGGTGTGATCGACGGCATCGCGTTCCAGACCAACATCCTGGCCCTGAACGCTGCGGTGGAGGCGGCGCGCGCGGGAGAGCAGGGCCGCGGTTTTGCCGTGGTGGCGGCCGAGGTGCGCAACCTGGCGCAGCGTTCGGCTGAAGCCGCCAAGGAAATCAAGGGCCTGATCAGCGCCAGCGTGGAGCGCGTGGAGCAGGGCAGCGTCCTGGTGAACCAGGCTGGCAACACCATGCAGGAGATCGTGCAGTCGATCCAGCGCGTGACCGACATCGTGGGCGAGATCAGCAACGCCAGCCAGGAACAGAACGCAGGCGTGAACCAGGTCAGCGAAGCCGTGAGCAACATGGACCAGACCACACAGCAGAACGCGGCGCTGGTGGAGCAAAGCGCGGCGGCGGCGTCCCGATTGCAGTCGCAGGCGCAGCAACTGGTGCAGACGGTCAGCGTGTTCCGCCTGCCCGGTGGCACGCGGGCTGGCGCACCCGTCGGCGTGGCGTCGCCGGTGTCACGCGCTGCGCCGGTGGTCCAGCCCGTCACCAGGCGGGTCGCCAAACCCGCAGCCCAGACAACCGCCAGCCAACCCGCTGCGGCACCAAAGACCGTGACCGCCGGCGAAGACTGGGAAAGCTTCTGAGACCTCAACGCTCCTCACGCCTCAACACAAGGACAACGACCATGGACATGCACCCCCACGCCCGCACGGCCAGCACCCGCAGCGGCGCGACCCAGCTCGGCGCGCACGCCGAGTTCCTCACCTTCCGCCTGGGGGCGGAGGAATACGGCATCGACATCCTGCGCGTGCAGGAGATCCGCTCCTACGAAGAGCCCACCCGCATCGCCAGGGCGCCGCACTTCATCAAGGGCGTGGTCAACCTGCGCGGGGTGATCGTGCCGGTGGTGGACCTGCGCATCAAGCTCGGCTGCGAGAAGGTCGAATACAACGGCTTCACCGTGGTGATCGTGCTCAACGTGCACGGGCGCGTGGTGGGCGCGGTGGTGGATTCGGTGTCCGACGTGCTGGAGATGAGCCGGGACCTGATCAAGCCCGCACCGGAGATGAACAGCACGGTGGACACCAGCTTCATCACCGGCATTGCCAGCGTGGGCGAGCGCATGCTGATCCTGATGAACATTGAAGCGCTCATGAGCAGCGCCGACATGGGCCTGATGGATGCCGCCAGCCAGCACCTGCAGTGAAGGCCCGCGTGCGCGACACGATCAACCCCTCCCGAGCGTGTCACCCCGACTGACCAACGCCCCGTCTGACGAATGCCGCCATGAACCCCAGTGCCACCGCCTCCCTTGCTTCTTCCGGCTCCATTGCCCGCCGCGTGTCCCTGTTGGCCGTGACCATGCTGACCGTGGTGCTGGTCGGCATCAGCGCCCTCATGGCCGTGGTGGCCGAGGGCCGCTCGCGCGACCGCATCGTGCTCTGGGCCGCTGACAAGGCACAGTCGGTGGCCGATTCGGTGGACGCCTTTGACACCACCGCCCGCCTGCTGACCGAGCGCAGCTACCGCCCGTTTCGCGACAAATTCCCCGCCACTTTGGAGATCGACGCCACGACGCAGCAGCTCCATCCGGGCACCGCCACCGCCACCGTGGCGATCAACGGCGACTTTGCCCTGGTCGATGCCTTCCACCGAGACACCGGTGGCGTGGCCACCGTGTTCATGCGCCAGGGCGAGGACTTTGAGCGCGTGACCACTTCGCTCAAGAAGGAAAACGGCGAACGCGCCATGGGCACCCTGCTGGCGCGCGAGCACCCGGCCTACCCGCTGATGCTCGAAGGCAAGACCTACACCGGTCGTGCCAAGCTGTTCGGCAAGCACTACATGACCCACTACGAAGCGGTGAAGAACGCCGCTGGCCAGGTGGTGGGCATCCTCTTCATCGGCTTTGACATCGGCGACTTCCAGACCTCGCTGGACCACCTGGTGACCCAGGCCCGGTTTTACCAGCGCGGTGGGACCTATGTGATCGATCCGCGCAAGAGCAACGCCGATGCGGTGTTCGTCGCCCACCCCAGCGCGACCGGCCAGAAAGTGCTGGAAGCCTTTCCGCAAGCCGGTCCGCTGCTCGACCAGCTGCGCGCCAGCGAAGACGGATTGGTGGTCGGTGGCCCCAACCTTTTTGATGCCCAGGCGACGCAGCCCTGGCGGGTCAAGCGCCACACCAACGCGGGTGGCTGGTGGGTGGTGGCGGAGGTGTCCGACGATGAAGCCATGGCCACCCACTGGGCCACCATCTACGCCTTCTGGGCACTGCTGGGTGCGGCCACGGTGATCCTGGGCATCGGCATGTACGTGCTGGTGCGCCGACAGATCAGCGCGCCGCTGGGCGAGCTGACCAGCGCGGTCACCAGCGTGGCGCAGGGCGATCTTTCACAGACCTTGCGCAGCGAGCGCAGCGACGAGATCGGGCGTCTGGTGCGCGAGACAGAGGGCATGCGCCAGCGCTTCGTGGGCATGATGCGCGAGCTGCGCACCGCAGCCGACGGCATCAACAGCGCGTCCAGCGAAATTGCCTCGGGCAACCAGGACCTGAGCGAGCGCACCGAGCAGGCCGCGAGCAGCCTGGAAGAGACCGCCGCCTCGATGGAAGAGCTCACGAGCACCGTGCGCAACAGCGCCGACGCGGCGCGCCAGGCCAACCAGCTGGCCGTCAGCGCTTGCGAGGTCGCCGTGCGCGGCGGCCAGGTGGTCTCGCAGGTGGTGGCCACCATGCAGGACATCCACCGCAGCAGCCAGAAGATCAACGACATCATCGGCACCATCGACGGCATCGCCTTCCAGACCAACATCCTGGCGCTCAATGCGGCGGTGGAAGCCGCACGGGCCGGTGAACAGGGTCGTGGCTTTGCGGTGGTGGCCGCCGAGGTGCGCAACCTGGCGCAGCGTTCGGCTGAAGCCGCCAAAGAAATCAAGGGCCTGATCGGTGCCAGTGTGAACAAGGTGGAGACCGGTACTCGCCTGGTGGGCGAGGCGGGGCAGACCATGGGCGAGATCGTCGGCTCGATCCAGCGCGTGACCGACATCGTGGGCGAGATCACGGCGGCCGCGGGCGAACAAAGCGAGGGCATCGGCCAGGTGAACGTGGCGGTGAACCAGCTCGACCAGATGACGCAGCAAAACGCGGCGTTGGTGGAGCAGAGCGCGGCCGCCGCCGAAAGCCTGAAAGAGCAGGCCGTGCGCCTGGCCCAGGTGGTGGCGGTGTTCCGGCTCGATGCGAACGCCGCAGGTGCTGCACCGGCCAGCACCTCGATGGCCGCCCCGGTGCGGAACAGTCCGGCCAGAGCGCTGGGCAGCACCGGCCAGCCGCCGCGCATCGACCACGCCCCCAGGGCCGCAGCACCGGTGGCACCGGTGGCACCAGTGGCACCGGTGCCACCGGTGCCCAAGACGGCCAAGACCACGCCCGTGCCCGCCAGTGCCGAAGGCGACTGGGAAAGTTTTTGACATCCCGCACAGCATCTGCCATGCGAGCCATCCGATTCACCCAGCACCTGTCCTCTGCCTTCGTGCTCTCGGCCCGGCAGTGCGGGGGCCGCAAGCCTCAAGCCGCAGGCCGCGCAACGGGCGTCGGCGGTGCGCGTTTTCAAGACGGCGCGCGCCTGAGCGCGCCACAGTTCAATTCAGTCCAGGAGTTCGTGGCATGGGCCTGCAATCAATGATGCGGCGGTTTTCCATTCGGGTGCGCATGGTGGGCGCCATCGGTGTCGTGCTGGTGTTGTTGCTGGGCGTGGGGGGCGCAGGCCTGTGGGGCATGCAAAAGCTGCAGGCGATCAGCCACGAGTTTGTCGGCCACGCGTTCGAGGAAACCAAGGCGCTCTCGCGCCTGCGCCTGGCCCTGGCCGACCTGGGCCGCTTCGAGAAGGAAATGGTGATCCAGTACGAGTCGCCCGAGCAACTGTCGCTGGCGCACCTGAAGTGGGGCAAGGCCCGCACGCAGGTGCGCGAGCAGATCGCGCTCATGCAGCAGGGCCAGGCGGACGAAGACGACCTGGTGCTGCAAGGCCTGGAGAAAAACCTGGCGGCCTATGAGGCTGCGGTTGAACCGGTGGTGGGCAACATACAAAGCGGCAGCTACGACAGCGCCACCGTGGCCAACCGCATGCTGGACCGCGCGCACCAGAGCTATGCAGCGCTGGTGGCCGACATGCAGAAGATCGAGGCCATCATCGCCAGCGAGGCCGCCAGTTTGCAGGCCGAGGAAAAAGCGACGGCCCGCACCACCCTGATCGGTTTTGCCCTGGCTGTGGGGCTGGCCATGTTCGTGGTGGTGCCCACCACCCTGGCCAACATGCAGAGCATCTGCCAACCACTGAACGCGGCGCAGAAGCTGGCGACCGCCATCGCCAAGGGCGACCTGACGCAGCCGGTGCAGCCCCAGGGCAGGGACGAACTGACCGCGCTGATGCACGCGCTGGGCATGATGCAGGCGTCGCTGGCGCGCATCGTTGGTGAGGTGCGCAACAGCACCGAGCGCATCGGCACCGCCAGCGCGGAGATCGCCTCGGGCAACCAGGACCTGTCCCACCGCACCGAGCAGGCTGCCAGCAACCTGCAGCAGGCCGCCAGCAGCCTGGAGCAGATCAACGGCACGGTGCGCCAGAGCGCCGAGAGTGCGCGCCAGGCCAGCGCCATGGCCACCACCAACGCCGAAGTCGCCGCGCGCGGGGGGCAGGTGGTGAGTCAGGTGGTGGCCACCATGGACCAGATCAACCACAGCTCCCGCAAGATCGGCGACATCATTGGCACCATCGACGGCATCGCGTTCCAGACCAACATCCTGGCACTCAACGCGGCGGTGGAAGCCGCGCGCGCGGGCGAATCCGGGCGCGGCTTTGCGGTGGTGGCCGGCGAGGTGCGCAACCTGGCGCGGCGCAGCGCAGAGGCCGCGCAGGAGATCAAGGTGCTGATCGGGGCCAGCGTGGGCGAGGTCCAGGCCGGCACCCTCCTGGTGGCCGAGGCGGGCCGGACCATCGGCGAGATCGTGACGCACGCGCAGAAGATTTCGACCTTCATCAGCGACATCACCACCGCCGCCAACGAGCAGAGCCAGGGCATCGGACAGGTCAACAGCGCGGTCGGCCAGCTCGACCAGATGACGCTGCAGAACGCGGCGCTGGTGCAAGAGAGCGCCGCGGCGGCCGAAAACCTGCGCGACCAGGCCCGCAGGCTGGCCAGCGTGGTCGGCACCTTCCAGTTGCAGGGCCGCTGAACCTTCCCCTGACCCCGGGTATCCGCCGCCAACGCCGCCGCAGGTGGGTGCCGTTCCGGGTGCGCGCTGCGCGCGCGACACCGCCCCGCCAGCCCGATGCACCGCAGGGCCCAGCGCCTGCCTATACTGGCCGCCTGTCTCCGTCGCACCCTGGAAAGGCCCGCCTTGAACGCCCGACTGCCCACCGCTGCTCTCCCGCTGGCCGCCCAGATCCTGCAAACCCCGGTCGATGCCGCCTGGCAAGCGCGCATCGTGCGCCTGCCCTGAACACCATGAGCGACGACACCACCGTGGCCCCGTTCACGCTGCGCGACGGCCTGAACATCGCGCTGTACGACTGGCCGCTGCCCTCGCGCCACCGACCGCGCGGCGTGGTGCTCATCGTGCACGGCCTGGGCGAACACGCCTGGCGCTACGACCCGCTGGCCCAGCGTCTGAACCAGTGGGGTTTTGCGGTGCGCGCCTTCGACCAGCGCGGCCACGGCGATTCGGGTGGCCAGCGCGGTGTGCTGCCCGACGACGACGCCCTGCTCGACGACTTGGTCGAGCTGCTGGACGACACCCGCCGCCACATCGCCCAGCCCTGGGCCTGCCCGTTGATCCTGCTCGGCCACAGCATGGGCGGCCTGGTGGCGGCCACCTGCGTGCTGCGGGGCCTGGCGCCGGTGGACGGCCTGGTGCTCTCCTCGCCCGCGCTGGACGCCGGCATCGGCGCGCTGCAGCAGCGGCTGATCGGGCTGCTCCTGCGCTGGGCGCCCAACCTGACGCTCTCCAACGGGCTGGACCCGCGCCAGATTTCGCACGACCCGGCCGTGGTGGAGGCCTACAAAAAGGACAAGCGGGTGCACGACCGCATTTCTGCACGGCTGGCGCGCTTCATCGACGCCAACGGGCCGCCCGTGGTGGCCGCCGCCCCCCGCTGGAGCGTGCCCACCCTGCTGTTGTACGCCGGCGCCGACCGCCTGGTGCGGCCCGAGGGCAGCCGCGCCTTTGCCGCCGTGGCGCCGCGCGAGGTGCTCACCAGCCAGTGTCTGGAAGGCCAGTTCCACGAGATCTTCAACGAGGCCGACCCGTCTGCGGCCTACGGTGCGCTCAAGACCTGGCTGGACGGCTTCGCGCCATGAAAAAAGCCGCAGCATTGCGGCGCCGCGGCTTGCAGGGGGCTGAAAAGGGTCTGTCGGGTTCAGCGCTTGAGCAGGCCACCCAGCATGCCCGCCAGATCGGCGCCACCGCCTTGCCCGCCCCCCAGCAGCGCACCCAGCGCACCCATGCCGTTGTCGGCCGGCACCTGGCCTTGCGGCGTGAGCTTGTCGATCAGGCCGGGCAGCAGGTCGGCCATGGTGCCGGCGGCCTGCTGTGCATTGCCGCCGAGCTGCTGGGCGATCATGCCCATCAGGTCCGGGCCGAGCGCACCGCCCAGCGCGGCGGGCGACACCGGCTGGTTCGCGCCCGTGCCGACCCACGAAGCGGCGGCGTCGGCCAGGCCGCCCTGCTGCAGCTTGCCCAGGATGCCCGACAGACCACCGGCGTTGTTCATCAGCGCGCCGACGATGCCCATGAGCATCTGCGGGTCGAGCCCGCCAGCGGCTGGTGCCTGGCCAGCTGGCTGGCCCCCGAGGGCCGCGCCCAGTACCGATTTCAAGAGATCCATGTGATTGCTCCCGTGTGAGTGGCGTTGACCTGTGCCACAGCGGCGCAGGTTCAGGCCGGATTGTGGGTTTGGCGCCGCAGCCATGCAAGCCATGCCAATGCCGCGCCGGTCAGCGCCAGCGGCACGAGCGAACCCAGGTTCAGCAGCGCCCAGCCCTGGGTGGTCACCAGCGCGCCGGAAGCAAAAGAAGTGACGGCCATGGTGGCAAAAACAAAAAAGTTGATGGCGGCCTGTGCGCGGTCTTTTTCCTCGGGCCTGTAGGCTTGCAGCGACAGGGTGGTGCTGCCGGTGAAGAGAAAATTCCAGCCCACCCCGAGCAGGAACAGCGCCACCAGGAACTGGTGCAGTTCGACGCCGGTCAAGGCGATCACGACGCACGCGATGTTCAGCAGCACGCCCACGCCCATGATGGTGAGGACGCCGAAACGCTTGATCAGGTGACCGGTGAAGAAGCCCGGCGCGAACATGCCGATCACGTGCCACTCCAGCACCAGGGCCGCGTCGTCGAAGGCGAAGCCACAGACCTGCATGGCCAGCGGCGTGGCCGCCATCAGCAGGTTCATCACGCCGAAGCCCAGCGCGGCACCGGCGGTGGCGACGATGAACACCGGCTGCTTCATGATCACCGACAGCGGGCGCCCGGCGTCGGTGCCCGCCTGCTTGAGCGGCAGCGGCGCAAACTTCATGAACGCCATGATGAGCATGGCCAGCGCCGCCACCACCGCCAGGGCCAGGTAGGCGCCAGCGAACGGCACTTCGAGCAGGTTGCGGGTGCGGCTGGCCAGGTTGGGCCCCAGCACCGCGCCCAGCAGCCCCCCGGCCAGCACCAGCGACACCGCTTTTTCGCGCTGGTCCGGCGCCGCCAGTTCGGCGGCGGCAAAACGGTAGAGCTGGCCATTGGCGCTGTAGTAACCGGCGATCACCGTGGCGGCCACCAGCAGCCAGAAGTTCTGCGCCATCGCGGCCCCATAGCACAGCAGCGCCGATCCCAGGGCCACCAGCAGGCCGATCTGGAACGACGCCTGGCGACCGAAGGCCGACTGCGTGCGCGCCACCAGCGGCGTGGACAGCGCGCCACCCACCACATAGCCCATCACCGGCAGCGTCGCCATCCAGCCCAGCGGTGCCAGCGACAGGCCGACCAGCCCGTTGATGGCGATGAAGACCACGTTGTTGGTCAGGAACAGGCCTTGCGCGGCGGACAGCAGCCAGAGGTTTTTGTTCATCAGCGTTTGTTTATACCTGGGCCGACGGTGCAGCGCCCGCCACACCCGATGGGCGCTGCGCGTGATCCGGGCACGCAGGCGTCATCAAATGGACACAAACGCTATTGATTTGGTAGCTCATTTTGCAGATTTTTCAACACTTTCAATTGATCTGCTCAAGATGCGACGGGGCCAGACGAAAAACCCGGTTGTGCCGCTGCGCACCGTCACGCTGTGCCCTGGTGCCGGTGCCGTCGGCAGCGCCGATCCGTTTCGTTTTCTTTCGTTTTCATCACCCAAGGTGGCCCCATGTCCTGGTTGTCTCACATCTCCGTACGCACCAAACTGGGCTTGCTGATTGGCGTCTTCTCGCTGGGTATCGTGACCGTGGCAGCCCTGGCGCTGTTCGGCCTGGGTCAGGCGGTCACGGCCAGCCGCGCGCTGGTCGATACCGAAATGGCCTCGCTGCGCACGCTGGGCGACATGCGCTCGGCCGTGGGCAACATGCGCCGCTACGAGAAAGACATGTTCCTCAACCTCGCCGATGAAGAGAAGCTCCTGCGCTACCGCGATGCCTGGCGCCAGGAAATCGAGAAGGCCCGCCAGACGCTGGAACAACTCGCACCGAGCCTGGCCCCGGCACAGCAGGTCGGCGTCACCACGATGCAGGGGGCGGTCAACCGCTACCAACAGGCGGTCCAGGCGATCGTCAAAGGCATCGAAATCGGCCAGATCAACGACCCCTGGGCCGCCAACAAGGCGCTGGAGCCGCACAAGGGTGAAATGCGGGCTGCCGACCAAGCCCTGGTCGCCATTGGCGACGCACTGTCGCTGCGCTCGCAGACCCTGGTGAACGAGCTCGGTGCCATGAAGCAGCGCTTGACGGCCTGGACAGCGGGCGTGGCACTGGCCGTCCTGGCCGGTGCACTGTGGCTGGGCTACTTGATCGCCATCCGGATCACCCGGCCACTGGAGGCGGCGGCACATTCGATTGAAAAAGTGGCCGCCGGAGACCTCAGCGGCACGGTGAACGTGGCCGGGCGTGACGAAATCGCTCGCGTGATGCAGGGCGTGGGCGAGATGCAGCAATCGCTGGTGCGCATCGTCGAACAGATCCGCGCCAACGTGCACACCGTGGTGCGCACCAGCGGCGAGATCGCGTCCGGCACCCAGGACCTGTCCAGCCGCACCGAGCAGGCCGCCAGCAACCTGCAGGAAACCGCAGCCAGCCTGGAAGAGCTGCACACCACCATGCAGCAAAGCACCGACGCGGCCCACACCGCCAGTGAAATGGCGATGGCCAACGCCGACGTGGCCGTGCGCGGTGGCGAGGTCGTCAGCCAGGTGGTCAGCACCATGGACGAAATCCACCACAGCAGCAAGAAAATCCACGACATCATCGGCGTGATCGACGGCATTGCTTTCCAGACCAACATCCTGGCCCTCAACGCGGCGGTGGAAGCGGCGCGTGCGGGCGAGCAGGGGCGCGGCTTTGCGGTGGTGGCCGGTGAGGTGCGCAATCTGGCCCAGCGCAGTGCCGCGGCTGCGAAGGAGATCAAGGGCCTGATCGGCACCAGCGTGGACAAGGTCGCAGCCGGCACGCGGCTGGTGGCCGAGGCGGGCAGCACCATCGGCGATGTGGTTGCCAACGCCCGCCGCGTGGCCCGGACCATCGGCGAGATCACCGCCTCCAGCCGCGAGCAGAGCGCGGGGGTGGGCCAGGTCAATGCCGCCGTCAGCCAGCTCGACCAGATGACCCAGCAGAACGCCGTGCTGGTGGAAGAGAGCGCCGCCGCAGCGGCATCGCTGCGCGAGAGTGCCACCGCCCTGCAGGGAACCGTGGCGGTGTTCCGCCTCGCAGCCTGACCCGGGGGGTGCTGCCGTCTGTCGGCGGTGGCTGGAGGGTTGCGCCGTGCAATGCTGCAATGTGGCCATTTCGGATGCGAACCATGCGGCACCTCCTTTCTTGCACGGACCTGCAGCCTGCGCGGCCCCGCACTGCCCGCACCGCGCGACGGTCCTGGCAGCGGATCTGGGGCCTGGCGTTGTGGCTGGGCCTGATCGGCCTGGCCTGCCCCCCGGCGGCAGCCCTGATGCCGGGGGAGCACCCGCTGAGCCTGCGCCACGGCGCTCGTGAACGCGGCTACATCGTGCACGTGCCCGCCGCCTACCGCGCCGACAGGCCGGCGCCGCTGGTGCTGGCCCTGCACGGCGGGGGTGGCAGCATGGACCTGATGGCGCGCGACCGGCTCTACGGCCTGGTCACGCAGTCCGAGGCCAGTGGCTGGATCGTGGTGTTTCCCAACGGGTACAGCCGCCTGGGCGGCAAGCTGGCGACCTGGAACGCCGGCATCTGCTGCGGCGCCGCGCGCGACCGGGGCAGCGACGACGTGGGCTTTCTGCGCGCGGTGGTGGCCGACGTGCAGCGGCGCCTGGCGATCGACCCGCAGCGCATCTTCGCCACCGGCATGTCCAACGGCGGCATGATGAGCTACCGCCTGGCCTGTGAAGCAGCCGATCTGTTCCGCGCCATCGCCGCCGTGGCGGGCACCGACGGCACCACCGACTGCCAGCCGGGTCGGCCGGTGCCGGTGTTCCACATCCACGCCAAGGACGACGACCGCGTGCTGTTCCATGGCGGCTCGGGCAGCGCGTCCGACACGCATGCCGACTTCGTCTCGGTGCCCGCCACGGTGGACAAATGGGCGCGCCTGAACGCTTGCAGCGGCCCGGCGCAGCGCGTGCAGGAGAAGCCCGGTGTGGTGTGCGAGGTGCGCAGCGGCTGCCAAGGCGGTGCCGACGTGCGGCTGTGCGTCACCGAGACCGGCGGTCATTCGTGGCCGGGCGGGCGCAAGGCGCTGGGCGGTCGGGGCTCGCCGGCGCTGGATGCGACGGCCGAGATCTGGGACTTCTTCGGACGACAGTGATCAGGCCAGGGCCAGCACCAGCGCGGCCAGCGCCGCTGTCTCGGCCCTCAGTACCCGCGCGCCCAGGGTGACCGGCACGAAACCGACGGCACGGGCCAGCTGGTCCTCTGGCGGCGACAGGCCACCCTCTGGCCCGCTGAGGAACAGCACCGGCGCATCGGTGGCCGCGTCGCGCAGCACATCGGCCAGCGGACGCACACCCTCGGCCAGCGAGAGCACGCAGCGCAGCGGCGCCACTTCGGCGCTGCCCCGCAACCAGGCGGCCAGGTCGGCCACCGGCTGCAGCACCGGCACGCGGTTGCCGCCGCACTGCTCGCACGCCGCCACCGCCACCTGCTGCCAGTGCGTCTGCTTCCTGGTGGCGCGCTCGCCGCTCAGGCGCAGCACGCTGTGCGCGGTGTGCAGCGGCTGCACGCTGGCCACGCCGAGTTCGGCCGCTTTCTCCACCAGCCAGTCCATGCGCTCGTTGGCCGGCATGCCCAGGGCCAGGTGCACGCGGCGCTGCGGTTCGCGCTCGACCGCTGCGAAGCTGTCCACGCGCACCGCCACCTCGCTGCGGCCCATGCGCAGGATGGTGGCCTGCCATTGACCGCCCTCGCCGTTGAACAGCGTGATCGCGCCACCGGGCTGCAGGCGCAGCACCTGCGCATGGCGCGCGGCGGCGGCGGGCAGCGCCAGTTCGGCGCCGGGGGTGAGCGCAACGGGACAGTGAAAGCGCGGCATGCGGTGGCGCTCAGACGCGGCCGAAGGCGTAGCCCGAAGCGGCTTCGAAGCCTTCGATCTGGTCGATCAGCTGCAGCAGCGGCCCCAGCTCGCGGTAGCGGTGCGTGGTGTGGCGGATGTAGCCGATGAAGCGCGGCGCGTCGGCCAGGTATTTCGGTTTGCCGTCGCGCAGCGTCAGGCGCGCGAAGATGCCGGCCACTTTCAGGTGGCGCTGCAGCCCCATCCACTCCACCGCGCGGTAGAAGGCGCCGAAGTCGCTGTGCCAGTCCTCGAAGTCCATCAGCCCGGCCTGGCGGGCTTTTTCCCAGTAACGGATGGTGATATCGATGACGAAATCCTCGTCCCAGGTCAGGAAAGCATCGCGCATCAGGCTCGCGATGTCGTAGCTGATCGGGCCGTACACCGCGTCCTGGAAATCCAGCACGCCCAGTTGCTGTGCGGGCGTGCGGTGGGGGCGACCGGG